>JAHEFT010000092.1 GCA_024640025.1 Chromatiales bacterium | reverse complement strand
TGCAGTCACATTCAAATCAACTACCAATCACCAATATGGTGCCCACAACTGGACTCGAACCAGTGACCTCTCCCTTACCAAGGGAGTGCTCTACCACCTGAGCTATGCGGGCCTGCCCTTTCCGCCCATGAGCCCCAGCTACCAAAGTGGAGCGGGTGATGGGAATCGAACCCACATCATCAGCTTGGAAGGCTGAGGTTCTACCTTTGAACTACACCCGCCCTGAATGGCAAAGTGCCTCACGAGCTTCCGTTCCTTTTTTTGCTTGTTCCATCCCTTTGCAAGGAGTGGTGGAGGGGGGAGGATTCGAACCTCCGAAGGCATAGCCAGCAGATTTACAGTCTGCCCTCGTTGACCGCTTGAGTACCCCTCCGGTACATCGCTCAATTTTCCAATGAGCCGCATATGTGTGCCGCCAAGGGCAAACCTTGCCTGCGAGATCGTCTTTTGACAGACACCCACAAGCAAGCCGCTTATTTTCGCCCACCATGCTTCGCCTGTCAATAAAACAAGTTTCGAATCGGCGCGAGATTCTACCTCCAACCTATTGCAGAGGCAATAGCGACCACGGAATGTTATTGAATCAGGTTAATTAAGGGGGCTAGTCTTCTTCGAAAAACTCGTCGACGTCATCATCGTCGTCGTCATCGATGATTTCTTCTTCAACATCTTCCTGCGTGGTGAAAAACTCGGCCGTATGGTCCAGCTCGGCCAGAATCTCATCATCCAGGGCAAAGTCATCGTCCCAGACATCAGCCAGCGATGCCTTGAGTGCGGCTTTTTCCCGCAATGCTTCGATCTCGCGCCAGCCCCCATTCTTTCGGGGAGCGTCATCCTTGACGGATTTCGTTCGATCCGGGCGTGCGGCAGAGACTATCTCGCCTGTCTCTGTATCTATAGTGTTCTTCCTGTCCACATCTGAAACCTCTTGGCTCCGGCGATAGAGTCAGCAAAACTTATAGCTCAAAACCAAGACCTTTTAAAGCTCTTTTTAAACATTGAATCTGAAGTGCATGATGTCACCTTCGCAAACAATGTAGTTTTTCCCTTCCAGACGAAGCTTTCCAGCCTCCTTCGCAGCCTGCTCACCTCCCAGTGAAACAAACTCATCATACGAAGTCACTTCCGCCCGGATGAAGCCCCGTTCGAAGTCCGTGTGAATTCGGCCTGCGGCTTGCGGCGCGGTTGAACCGGATCTGATTGTCCAGGCGCGAACCTCCTTTTTTCCAACAGTAAAAAACGTCAGTAATTCGAGGAGGGCATAACCCGCCCTGATCACCTGGGCCAGCCCGGATTCTTTCAGCCCCAACTCGTCCAGGAATTCCTGCCTGTCGGCATCATCAAGCTGGGAGATCTCCGCCTCGATACCTGCACAAACCGGCACAACTTCGGCTTTTTCTGTCTCCGCTTTTTGCCGCACGACCTGCAGGTAAGGATTGTTTTCAAAGCCGTCCTCGGCAACATTTGCGATGTACATGACGGGCTTGCTCGTGATCAGGTGAAGATCGGTAATCAACAGATTTTCTTCTTTGGACAGTTCAACATTCCTGGCCCTGTGACCTTCATCCAGGCAGGACCTGAGCCGCTCGAGCACATTCATCCTGGCCCGGGCTTCCTTCTCATTTGCCTTGAGCCGTTTTTCCGTACGTTCGATGGCTCGCTCCACGGACTCCAGATCCGCCAGCGACAGTTCTGTATTGATGATCTCAATATCCGCCAGGGGATCAAGGCGGCCCGCCACGTGCACTACATCATCATTGTCAAAACAGCGGACGACGTGTGCAATTGCATCTGTTTCGCGGATATGCGCCAGGAATTTATTCCCCAGGCCCTCACCTTTCGAAGCCCCCTCCACCAGGCCTGCTATATCAACAAACTCCATGGTGGTGGGGATGATTTTCTGCGGCTTGGCGATGTCCGCCAAAACGCCCAGCCTCAGGTCAGGAACCTCTACGACGCCGACGTTCGGGTCGATCGTGCAAAACGGGTAATTTTCTGCCGCAATATCTGCACGGGTCAATGAATTGAACAGCGTCGACTTACCCACATTGGGCAGTCCCACGATTCCGCACTTAAAGCCCATCTTCTTTCACCGTATGTAACTCTGTCATTGCTCCGGCCACATCACCGCTCAAAACCCGCGGCATGACATCGACCGCACCGGAGATGGCATCGCGTATCAATCGTTCCTGCGCGGCCGTGGCCCGGCTCAGGACGTAAGCCGTAACAGCGTCCTTGTTTCCGGGGTGTCCAATGCCGATGCGCAGTCTCAGAAAATCCTGGTCGGTACTGTGCCGGAAAATATCCCTCAGCCCGTTATGACCACCGTGTCCGCCACCCTGTTTCAGCCTTGCAACACCCGGCGGCAGGTCCAGCTCGTCGTAGGCAACGATAAGTTCGCCGACTGTCGTCTTGTAGTAGTCCATGACTGCCCGGACTGACTGTCCGCTGTGATTCATGAATGTTGTCGGCCTGGCCAGGATACAGTCCCGGCCGTGCAGACAGACCCTGGCTGTTTCTGACAGAAGCCTCGTCTGTGTTTTAAAGGTTGCTCCGGCGATTTCTGCCAGGTGATCCAAAAACCAAAACCCGGCATTGTGCCGGGTTTCTGCATAGCGGGGGCCGGGATTACCCAGCCCGATTATCAGGAAAGGCATAATTCCACCTGTCCGGAAAAATAGCGGAAGGCCTGCTAGCTACCTTCTTCCTCGCCTTCTTCCTTGTCTACATCATCGGTGTCCTCATCAAGCTCGGCCACCTCGCCCAGTTCGCCTTCAGCCAGCGCTGCTTCTTCATCTGCGGCGGCTGCGGCTCCGGAACCCTGGCTTTCTTTCACGTGGACTGCGTTGGCAATGGCCATGTCATTGTCATCGCCTTCCTGCTCGAGTTGCGGAATGGTCACACCCTCAGGCAGAACGATACTGGAAAGCATCACCGAATCTCCAGCATCCATCTCGGAGAGATCGACAGGCAGGAACTCCGGAATATTCCTTGGCAATGCTTCAATTTCAACATCCGTCACCTGGTGCTGAATGACAACACCGGAAGCCTTGCCAGCCGGAGAGATGTCCTCGCCGATATAGTGAATGGGCACTGAAATCCTCAGGACCTCTTCCGCGGAAACGCGCATGAAATCGATATGCATGATCACAGGCTTGAAAGGATGCCGCTGCATGTCGCGGACAACCGCCTGCTGCGTCAGGTCCTTGCCGACCTTGATATCCAGGATCGTGGAGAAAAACGATTCGTTTTCCGTCGCATGCAGTAAATCCGCCTGCTGTACGCTTAATGAAGCGGGATCGCGATGACCCCCATAAATGACCGCAGGGACTTTTCCTTCGCGACGCAGGCGGCGGCTCGCACCTTTCCCTGCATCTTCACGGAATTCCGCGACGATTGTTGTTGTTTCAGACATGATAGACCTCTCGTGTAGTCATTAACCCGGCCCGCGACCTGGCCAGGAACCAAAATTCAGCCGTCCATTATAAATCAATTTTCAGAAAGAAGGGAAGCTAACCGCATTAATCCACGTACATGGAACTGACGGACTCTCCATGCGCCATGCGGCGAATGGTTTCAGCCAGCATCTGGGCGATGGACAATTGCCTGATTTTTCCGCAGGCCTGTGCCGCTTCGCTCAACGGTATGGTATCGGTAACGACGAGTTCATCCATTTCGGAATTCATGATGTTTTCGACAGCCGGCCCGGACAGTACAGGGTGGACACAATAGGCGACGACCCGCTTTGCACCTTCCTTTTTCAGGGCGCCCGCCGCTGAACAAAGCGTCCCGGCCGTATCCACCATATCGTCCACCAGAACACAGCATTTACCCTCGACGTCGCCGATGATATTCATGACGGTGGCGACGTTGGCGCGCGGACGGCGTTTATCAATGATGGCCAGGTCCGCGTCCAGGCGCTTGGCAATTGCACGCGCCCTGACGACACCGCCAACATCCGGCGATACGACGACGATGTCATGCCCGGACTGTTGCTGCCAGATGTCCGCCAACGTCAATGGTGAGGCGTATACGTTATCGACGGGTATGTCGAAAAAACCCTGTATCTGGTCTGCATGCAGATCTACAGTGACAACCCGGTCTGTTCCGACCACGCCAATCATCATTGCAGCAACCTTGGCGGTAATGGGAACCCGCGCCGATCGGGGCCGACGATCCTGCCGGGAATACCCGAAGTAAGGAATCACCGCGGTGACGCGGGCAGCAGACGCCCGTTTCATGGCGTCGATCATCACCAGCAATTCCATGAAATTGTCTGCAGTGGGCACGCAGGTGGGCTGTATGACGTAAACATCCCGGCCCCGGACGTTGTCCATGATCTCTATCATGACTTCACCGTCGCTGAATCGCCCCACGACGGCTCTGCCCATTGGCACATTGAGTTCGTGAGCAATACTGCTCGCCAGTCTCAGGTTTGCATTACCCGAGAAAACCATCAGTGATGAAATAGACAAACTTCTACTCCGCTTTGTTCAGACTCCAACGGCGAATAGATGGCTGGGACGGCAGGACTCGAACCTGCGAATGCGGGGATCAAAACCCCGTGCCTTAACCAGCTTGGCGACGTCCCAGTGACTGTGAAATCAAAAACTACCCAGTAGTTCGTGCAACGGTGACCGGTCTACCCCACGAACAGCGCGCACATTATATAAAGTTTTCATTGCTTGTGCCGTGCTCTTTGCGCTCTTTCTGTCGCTCATTGCCAGAAAGATGGCGCTGCCGGTCCCTGTCATCACCGGATTGCCCCACTGGCGAAGCGATTCCATGGTTTCATGAAATGCCGGATACCGCTTCCGGACAACCTTTTCACAATCATTCCGGCCATCGCCGGCGAGCGCACTGGCAAGACTGATTGGATTCGCGTTCCTGCACAGGCCAGCATCTGCAAATATCTCGTGGGTCGATATGGAAAAATCAGGAAAAACCAGCACGTAATGCCGTTCCCCCAGGCTCACGGGTTCCAGTTCCTCACCAATTCCTGCGGCCATAGCGCTATGACCGCGGATGAACACCGGTACATCGGCACCCAGATCACGCCCCAATCCGGCGAGTTCACGCAAGCTCAGCCGGCAACCCCACAACCGGTTCAAAACAAGCAAAACTGTGGCGGCGTCCGAACTTCCACCCCCCAGGCCGGAACCCAGCGGTACCTGCTTTTTTACGTCAATCCTGGCGCCCTGCCGGCATCCGGTCTCGGACTGCAGCAGTTTGGCGGCCTTTACGACCAGGTCTGCAGACGCCTCGACGCCGTAATCTGCGGATGCCCTGGAAATCTCTGGCGTGAGGGTAGGAATAATGCTGACTTCATCCCCCCAGTCAAGCAATTGAAACAAAGTCTGAATTTCATGGTAGCCGTCCTGCCGGCGGCCGGTGACGTGGAGAAAAAGATTGATTTTTGCCGGGGCCGGCCAGGACCTGGCCACACTTCTAGTCATTCACAGTAACCTTTTCCGCCAGGCTCCAGCTTCGTACTACCAGTTTGACCGTCCACTCCCCCTGCCGCGCATCGAGCCTGACCGGCAAACTGACGCCCTCAAAATCGCGATATCGATCGTACTCGACGGTCCAGCCATCCTGAAGTAATTCGATGATGTTGCCCTCTTCGTCGAAAGCCCGCTTGCGAAAATCATCCGGTGAATTCAATCCACGTATCCAAAAAGACATGCTTTCAACTGGAATGTCCCAACCCACCTGATTCCGAATAAGCTGATCGATGGACTCTGCCCGGTGAATGGTTCCGTCGGCCTGAATGAGTTCAGCCCCTTGCTGATCCGCCGATAGCTTCCAGGCGCCACGCCCCAGGGTTCCGTGGAAATTCATCCGGCTGCCGGCTTCGTTTCTGCTCCAGTAGAATTTTCCGCTGCCGCCGTCCTTGTCATTGCTGACGGCCAGCCTGCCCTCAATGCTCCATCCCTTGAGAACAGACAGCTGATCAGATTTCTCCCCGTAAAGTTGCAAGCGTACCGACTCTTCCACTCTGTGCGGTCGCGTTGTGCTGCACGCGGCAAGCAATACGCAAACCAGAAACATGACCAAATGCCGGCACGACCGTACGCTCAAAAGTTCACTTCCAGCCGTTCCAGTGTTTCGACGAGTACCGGGTTATCGCGATCTATGGACCGGCCTTCTCCCCAAATCGTCATGGCTGCATCCCGCTGGCCGCTCACCCAAAGCACTTCGCCCAAATGCGCCGCAATCTCAGGGTTTCTGTCCATTCGCCATGCTTTTTGCAAAAATTGAATAGACTCCTGCAGGCGTCCCAGGCGATAGGCAATCCAGCCCATGCTGTCAACGATCGACGCTTCTTCCGGTTGCAGTATATAGGCCTGGCGGATCAACGCCTCGGCCTCCTCGTAACGCTCGGTCTGATCCGCCAGCGTATAACCCAGGGCATTGAGCGCTGCCGCATTCTCGGGTTGGGAGACGATAACAAGCCTCAAGTCTTTTTCCGCAATATCAACCCAGCCCAGCTCTGCGGCCAGTAGCGCATGCGTATATAGAATGGCGACAGACCGCGGCATGTTCTTGATGGCCTCATCCAAAACCTGGAAAGCCTCTTCCTTGCGTCCTGCTTCGCGCAGAATGCGGGCTTCCGCCAGCCAACTCTCTTCTTTAAATGCCGGATTGGCCGCAGTGCGAAGGCGGGCCAGTTCCTGGCGCGCGGCCTCAATATCACCATTGATGGCCATCAGCTCTGCAATCCGGATAGCCGCAGCCATGGCCCGGTCACCTGTAGTTACACCCCCATACAGAACGATCGCTTCCGGAATAAATCCCAACGCTTCAGCTGACTGCGCCTGGTAAAATATTTTTTCCTGGTCATCGTCGAATTCCATTTCCTCGAATTCTGAAAAAAGCTGCTCCGCTGCCGGCCGGTCTTTTGCACTCAGTTCGAACAGTATCCTGGACAACATCACGTCAGGGGTCTGTTTCATGTCTCTCAGTAAGGTCCGTGCTTCTTCTTCCCGGCCATTTCGGGCCAGCAGATCCGCAAAAGCGAGCGTCAGATCATGGTTCTGGGAATCGAGTCGCCATGCCCTCCGGATGTATTCCAGCCCTGTCTCCGTGAGCTTGAGATTAAGCGCAAGCCTTCCCGCCCAGGTCAGAAACTCCACCTGGTCGGGATCCAGTTCAACAGCCTGCCTGGCCAGCTCGAAGCCCCTCCTGATGTTCTGGGATCGGACAGCCAGCTGGCTGCGCGCAAACATCGAATAAGCATTGTCAGCCGTTCCGCGCGAAGCCAGAATCTCCTCCAGTATGTCACCGGCTTGCCCGGGATCTCCTGCCTGGGACAACAGGCCCGAGACCAGCATCCAGGCCTCGGTTGAACCATCCATCAGGTCCAGAATGCTCATCATCTGGTATTCGGCGCCAAAGTAATCACCCACCAGGAGCATCGCTGCCGCGGCAGATTCATGGGCCGTAACGTTCCCGGGATCCAGCAGCGCCCAACGGTCGGCCGCCATTGCGGCCTGTTGCCATGCCTCCGCCGCATAAGCTACGCGGGTGGCGCGCTTCGCTATCTCTGCATCATCCGATCTCAGTGCAGCTTCGAGGTACTCCTCGACCGCGCCCTCCATGTCACCTTCTGAGCCAAGATACTCGCCTGCGAAAACCCGGTACATGACTTCTTCGTCAGTGGGTTCAGTCCCCGTCTGGCCGCCGGCCGTCACGGCTTGCGGATCATCCGCGTGAGCGGTACCGGCTGTCGAAGGGGCTCTTGTGCCATGCGAGTCCGTGGCGCAACCATACAGAAGCGGTGCGGCCAAAACCCAGGCAAACATCAATTTCAGGCTGTATTTCATGGTTGCAAAGGATACGCGCTTGCCGCTGGTGAACCAATCCCGATTAGACAATTAATGTCCCTTCCACCTTGATTAAAGGGGTATTCACCCGCAGAATCAGCGCGCGAGCACAAACATTTAGCCCATGCCTCTTTTTACGATTGGAATCAGTCACCATACCGCCCCGATTGAGATCAGGGAGAAGGTAGCCATTTCGCGGTCGGAATACTCTGACCGGGCGCGCGAACTGTGCGCGCTGCCCGGGATAGAAGAGGTCGTCATTCTCGGAACGTGCAATCGCACGGAAATTTACTGCCTGTCGACCGCCGAAGGGAAAACGAAGCTGGTTGACTGGGTTCACCAGGTAAATGACATTCCCGTTGGCGAATTGGACCGCCACCTTTACCACCACGTCGGTGAGGATGCGGCGCGGCACCTCATACGTGTCGCCAGTGGTCTGGACTCCCTGGTTCTCGGCGAAACACAAATCCTGGGACAGCTGAAAGACGCATGGCAGCAGGCCCACGATGCAGGCAGCCTGGGCAAGGTTCTTGACCGGTTGTTTCAACACACTTTCAACGCGGCAAAATCCATCAGGACCAACTCAGGCATCAGTGATCACACGGTGTCGGTGGCTTATACGGCTGTCGTGCTGGCGCGCCAGATTTTTGGCGACCTGAACTCGAAAACCGTCGTCCTCGTGGGCGCCGGAGAGATGGTGCAGCTTTGCGGCCGGTACCTGCGCGATCACGGCATCGCCAATTTGCTGATCGTAAACCGCAGCCTCGACAAGGCAAAAGAACTCGCCGCAGAAATGGGCGCTTCGGCGCTGACCCTGGACCGACTGGAAGAAGCCCTCCCCATGGCCGATATCCTGATCAGCTCGACCGCCAGTCCGCAACCGGTGATCAGGGCGTCCGATGTCAAGGCTGCTCTGAGGAAGCGCAGGCACCGGCCGATGTTTCTCGTGGATATCGCGGTCCCACGGGATATCGAGTCGGCAGTTGCAAAGATAAAAGATGTCTATCTTTATACCATCGATGATCTGCAACAGGTGGTCGACGAAAACATGGAGCAACGTAATGCCGCGGCCCAGTCAGCGGTCGCCGAGGTGGACCAGGCAGTGGCGGGATTCATGCGCTGGCTGTCGGGCATCAGGGTATCGAGAACCCTGAAAAAAATTCGCGAGCAGTCCCACGACTTTGAAGAAGAATTGATCGAGCGAGCACTGCGCAGGCTGGAGGCCGGTCAGGAACCATCAGAAGTGCTCAGCCAATTGACCCGGACACTGACCAACAAGATTCTGCATCTGCCCAGCAAGCGGCTGCGTGAGGCCGCCGAGGAGCAGGATTACGAGGTGTTGAAGGCTGCTGACCGGATTTTCAGGAAAGAAGACCCGGAAACGGAAGAATGAAGCCTACAATTCACGACAGGCTCGATCAGGCAGCGTCACGGCACGAAGAGGTTGGACTGCTGCTGTCACAGCCAGAGGCATTCGCAGACCAGAACCGGTTCCGTGAATTGTCGATGGAATACGCCCAGCTGGAACCGCTGATCCAGTCCTGGCAGAAGTGGCTGGCCAACGAGGAGGCCATCCGCGAAGCGCAGCAAATGCTGGGTGAAGCGGACAGGGATATGCACGAGATGGCCGAGGAGGAACTGCAAAAAGCTACCCGGCGCAAGGAGGCGCTGGAAAAAGATATCCAGCTATTGCTGCTCCCGAAAGATCCCAATGACGAGAGGAATATCTTCCTGGAAATCCGCGCCGGTACCGGGGGGGATGAGGCCGCGATTTTTGCCGGTGACTTGTTCCGGATGTACCAGAAATATGCCGAAAACCGTGGCTGGACGCTCGAGGTTCTGAATCAGAGCCACGGCGAACACGGCGGCTTCAAGGAAATTATCGTGTTGGTGGCCGGGCAAGGAGCTTATTCACGCTTCAAGTTTGAATCCGGCACCCACCGTGTGCAGAGGGTTCCGGAAACGGAATCACAGGGGCGGATCCACACTTCTGCCTGCACCGTAGCTATCTTGCCCGAAGTCGAAGAAGTAGAAGCCATTGACATCAATCCGGCTGATCTGCGGGTTGACACGTTTCGTGCTTCGGGCGCGGGTGGCCAGCATGTGAACAAGACGGACTCGGCGATTCGGTTAACCCACCTCCCAAGCGGAATCGTGGTCGAGTGCCAGGATGAACGATCGCAACACAAAAACCGCGCCAGGGCGATGTCGCTGTTACGAGCCCGCCTGCTCCAGCAAGAACAATCCCGACAGGAAAGCGAGATTGCTGAATCCCGGCGTGTCCAGGTGGGTAGCGGGGACCGCTCCCAACGCATTCGAACCTACAATTTTCCCCAGGGCCGGGTCACGGATCACAGGATCAATCTCACACTTTACAAGCTCGACGACATCATGGCCGGTAATCTCGACATCGTTATTGATCCACTGATGCAGGAGCACCAGGCCTCGCTGCTGACGACTTCCGGTTTCTAAGCAGCCCGAGTGCCGCGGCAAGATTGAGTGGCAGGAACGC
>JAHEFT010000091.1:2759-10476 GCA_024640025.1 Chromatiales bacterium | reverse complement strand
GGAACCAAAACGTTGTTGAAGCGTAACTCGGGGTGGTGGTGGTCGAAGGTATGGCTGAACAGCGGAACCCGGATTTCCTCGATTCCTGCCGAGTCCTTGTCGATAAAAAACATGGCGTCACTGCCCGCGTGCGGTCCATTGACCAGCTTTGCCTGCAGGAAATAGTAGTCAGCCAGGTTGGCGCTGGTAACGAACCATTTCTCACCGTTGATCCGGTAGCCCTGGTCGGTCCGCTCAGCCGTTGTTTCGATCACAACGTCAGAACCGGAATCAGCCTCGGTGATCGCGTAACATTCCTTGCGTTCACCTCTCATCAACGGCAGCACATAGCGTTGCAACTGTTCCTCGGAGCAGGCTTCGAACATCCATTCATGCGGTTCGGAAAAGCACCAACACAGGGCATTGGTCACCCGTCCGAGTTGCTCCCAGGCAGCAACCTGGTCGACGATCCGCAGCTTCAGGCCGCCGAGTTCGCGCGGCACATCCATTGAGCTGAAGCCCAGCTCAATGGCCATTTTTTTGTGCTTTTTGCTGACTTCGGGCGGCAGGCGCCCTCCGTTCATCTCGGCTTCGAGTTCACAGGGTATCAATTCCTCTTCTGCGAAACGCCGGGCTTTCTCCTGCCATTCCAGGGCGGTTTTATCCAGGTTCAGTTTCACTATTTATCGCTCCTTTCAGCGAAATGGCGTGGAAAAGTCGTGACGAGATACGACATGCAGATTCGTTTTGCCTGCAGCCGGCTCATCGACCGGGGATTGGTCAGGAGGTCCAGCCAACAACCCGACGTCATGGCCGATAGGCAGGCAGTGACTGTTTCCGCATCAACGTCCTGGTAGCCGCCCTGCACGATCAATTCGTGGCAAACCTGCACCATCTCTTTCCGGTACGCCATGTCACGCATGGCGCAAATTCTCCGGTAGGTCGGCCGGGATTTGGTCTCGCCCCAGAAAGCGAACCAGACCGCCAGCTTGTTCGGGTGGCAAACCGGCTTCTTGAAATCAACCGATACCAGTGCTGCGAGCTTGTCTGCCGGCTCATCACCCGCACTGGAAAGCGCCTGTTCCCACGCAGTTCGGTACTCGTCCGCGATGTATGAGAGGGTTTCAACCAGCAGGCGCTCCTTGCTCTGGAAATGCAGGTTGATAATGCCCTGGCTCAGACCAGCCTCGCTGGCAACGGTGGCCATCGTGGTGTCGGACAGGCCATTGCGCGCCACAGAGCGAATCGTCGCCTGGATCAGTTGCTGCTGTCGCTCCTCCTTGGGGGCGGTTCGTTTTTTCATCGCTGCTTTCATGGTTCTAACAATATAAGTGAGTCTCCCGCGCTTTGCAATGAATGAACAATCATTCATTTGGTATGGACAAGAATAGCCTGGATATGAGAACCTAGGGGCTGTTTCCTGCCACCAGAGTTTTTATGCCACGCTCACTTACACGCTCCAACCTTCAATACCGCAGGGCCGTCGGCAAACTGCCGCTGGGGGTCTCTTCCAATTTTCGCTTCTGGGGTGAAGACAAGACGATCTATATCGATCGCGGGAAAGGCAGCCGGATCTGGGATATCGACGGTAACGAATACATCGACTACCGCCTCGGTTACGGGCCGGCGATTCTTGGCTATGCCGATCCGCGGGTCGACCAGGCTGCGCGGGAGGGGATGGAAATCGGTGGCGTGTTCGGCCTTTCCACCGAACGTGAATACGAGGTGGCAAAACGGATCTCGAAAATGGTGCCGGCTGCCGAACTGGTGCGGTTTTCCAATTCAGGTACCGAAGCGGTGATGGCCGCGCTGAGAATGGCCCGCGCTTTTACCAAAAAAGATTCCCATATCGTGGTGGAGGGCGGTTACCACGGTGTATTCGACTCGGTCCTGTTCTTCGCGGATATTGAGGAGTGGGACCCCGCCAAGGGCGACCCGGATATCGGCTGTGACAGCGACGGCATTCCACGCGTCCTCAAGAAGCTGGCCCATTTCACACCGCTCAATGACGCCAACTATCTGGAAGACCTGTTGAAACGGCATCATCAGCAAATCGGCGCCTTCCTGATCGAACCCATCATGGGTAATTGCTGTTCCATCACAGCAACCCGCGAATATGTCAACGCAGCGCGCGAATTATGTGACCGCTATGACGTGGTAATGATCGTCGACGAAGTAAAAACCGGCTTTCGCGTCGCCAGGGGCGGTGTCCAGGAACTGATGGGGTTCAAAGCGGACCTGTGCACAATGGCCAAGGCGATCGGCAACGGCTATCCGATTTCGGTCGTGGCGGGACGTGAGGACATCATGCGCCAGATCGGCGACGGCGTAATCCATGGCGGCACCTACACCTGCCATTCGGTGTCCCTTGCCGCCGCGGAAAAAACTCTCGAAATTCTCGACGAGACGGATGCGCTTGAGAGCATTGCCCGCTATGGGTCGGCCATGCAGAAGGGCATGAGTGAAATTCTCGACAGCCACGGCATTCCGCACTCGTTTACCGGCCATCCCGCCATGGGCGGATTGTTCTTTCACGAATCAGCGCCTGATAACTATCGTGACTGGCTGGATTCCGATTACACTTTCTACGACACCATGGCGCCCGAGTTGCACGAGCTGGGTGTGTTGTGCGAACCGGATTCGCGCGAGCCCTGGTTTATTTGTGAAGCTCACAGCAAGGACGACAGTCTCTCCCGGACCCTTGCCGCGTTTGAGAAAGCCGTCGAAACCACGCTGGAAAATCTGGAAAATACGGAGCTAAAACCGTGACAAAAAAATATGATGCGATTGTCATCGGAGCCGGCCATAACGGCCTGACCAATGGCGCCTACCTCGCCAAGGCAGGGCTAAGCACCCTGATGGTTGAAAAGAACGAATTCATAGGCGGAGCCACGACCAGCCGTCCGGTTTACAGGGATGACTGGAAGTACTCCAATTGCTCCTACGTCTGCAGTCTGTTGCGCCCCGAAGTCTACCGCAGCCTGAACCTGGCCAGGTATGGCCTGCAGGTGGTGCCGTATGGCGGCAGCGTAACCATCGCGCAGAACGGCGATTACATCGGCGCCTATGTCGATCCGGATGTCTCCCGCCGCGAGATCTCCCGGCACAGCCACCGCGACGCTGACGCAACAGTCCGTTATGACCGGGACATCATGCGCCAGTGCCGCTTTATCCGGCAGTTCCTGTTGCGCACCCCGCCCGACCCGACTTCGTTCAAACCGCGTGATCTGCTCGAAATGCTGCACCTGGGCAAAGAGGCGATGAAACTGGGCGAGGACCTGATATACGACACGATGCGCTTCTACACGATGAGCATTTCCGACTTCCTCGACGAATATTTCGAGAATCCGCTGATCAAGGCTGCACATTCCGGCAGCGGCATTATTGGATCGGCCCTGGGCGTGATGTCTCCCGGAACTGCCTACGTGCTGTTACACCATGCGATGGGCGACGTGGACGGCAGCATGGGCGCCTGGGGGTTTGCCCGCGGCGGTATGGGAGCGATTGCAGACGCGATGCACGATTGCTTCAAGGACCATGGCGGCGAAACTGTCCTCGGTTCAGGCGTGGAGCAGATCATTGTCAAAAACGGCCGGGCCGTTGGTGTCGCGCTGGAAAACGGAAATGAGTATTACGCCGACGTCGTGGTCTCGAACATGACCCTGCCCCGCACTTTCCTGGAATGCATGGACCCGAAAGATCTCGACGCCGGTTTCCTGAAAAGAGTGAAAAACTTCAAGATCCGCGGCTCTTCCGGCAAGTTGAACTTTGCCCTGGACGGACTTCCGGATTTCACCGCCCTGCGCGGCAATAAGGAGCTGTACCACGCCGACATGCACCTGATCGACTCCACCGAGCGGCTGGAACGCGCCTACGACGACTGGAAAAACGGCATCTGGTCGCAGGACCCCTACATCGACATGCTGATCCCTTCCATGACCGACCCCACCATGACGCCGCCGGGTAAACACTTCATGTCGGTGTTCGTGCAATATGTGCCGCCGAAGGTGCATGGCAAGGACTGGACCGACGAGCAGGTTCAGCAATTCAGCCAGACCGTGATCAACCAGATCGACGATTATGCGCCGGGCTTCAAGGACCTGATCCTGCACGTGGAAGTCCGCACGCCGCGCGAGCTGGAGGACGAAGTCGGCCTGACCGAAGGCAATATTTTCCAGGGTGAACTGACCATGGACCAGTTGATGTTCAACCGCCCCATTCCCGGGTTTGCCCAGTACCGGGGCCCGGTAAAAGGCATGTATCTGTGCGGCTCATCCAACCATCCGGGCGGCGGCGTGATGGCTGCGCCGGGCGCCAACGCCGCCCGCGAGATCCTGGGTGATTTGAAGAAAACCAATACCGTTCCGGAGGGCTGGCTCGATGACTAATTCAGACAACATCATCATCGTCGGCGGCGGCCACAATGGCCTGGTATGCGCAGCCTATCTTGCGAAAGCAGGTAAGAAGGTAACGGTACTGGAAGCAGCAGAACAGGTTGGCGGCGCGGCCGCTACCCGCGAATTTGCACCCGGTTACAAGGCATCATGCGCCCACCTTCTGAACCTGCTCGATGACGAGATCAGCAAGGATCTTGCGCTGGCCTCCCATGGCTTGACGATCGCAAAGTCCAGCCTCGACACCATTGCCCTGGCGGAGGACGGCAACCACCTGACCATCACCGCCGACAGCGTGGACGGAACAGGACTGTCGAATGAGGACAAGGCCGCCTATACCGAGTACCGGCGTTTCATGTCGAAATTCGCAGGTGTGATCGGCGGTCTGCACAACCAGGTGCCACCGCGGATCACCCAGGAACGCGGCGACCTGGTCACGCTCGGCAAACTGGCGCTGAAAATCCGCATGCTGGGCCGGGACGACATGCGGGAATTCCTGCGCATCGCCGGCATCAACATCTACGACATCCTGAAGGAGAACTTCGAGAATCCTCAGCTTAAGGGCGCACTCAGCCTGGATGCGGTGCTCGGCACTTTCTCCGGGCCCCGGTCCAACAACAGTGTCTTCACTGCCCTGCACCGGATGAGCGGTAACAATCCAGGACCTGCAGGCGCCGCATCGATTCCGGCGGGCGGCATGGGCTCGGTAGCCCAGGCCCTGGCTTCGGCAGCGGCGCAAGCCGGCGCCGAAATCCGAATCAGCAGCCCGGTCAGCAAAATCCTGATGGACGACACGAAGGTCTGTGGAGTAGAACTTTCCAATGGCGAGCAATTACCGGCCTCAACCGTAATTTCCAATGCCGACCCCAAGACAACGATCATGAAGCTACTGGGAGCCCAGTACGTGGAAGCCGACTTTGCCCGGCGAATCAATAATATTCGCGCCAGGGGCAACGCAGCCAAGCTGCACCTGGCGCTGGATGAACTGCCGGATTTCAAGGGCCTCAACCACGCGCAAATGGGCGAGCGGCTGGTCATTGCGCCGACCGTGGAATACGTCGAACTGGCGTTCAATCATTGCAAGTATGGCGAGTACTCCGCCAAACCGGTAGCCGAAATCACCATTCCCAGCATGCACGATGACCGCCTGGCCCCCGATGGCAAACATGTGCTGTCCGCCATCATCCAGTATGCCCCGAGAAACCTGGGCGCAGGCTGGGGTGAAGGCAAAGCAGCATTCACCGAGGTGGTCATGGAAATGCTGTCGGCCTACGCTCCGGATATTCGCGAAAAAACCGTGGCCATTGAATTACTGACCCCGGAGGACCTGGAACGTGAGTTCCGCACAACCGGCGGACACTGGCACCATGGCGAATTGTCACTGGACCAGTTTCTGATGCTGCGGCCGGTGCCCAAATCGGCCCAGTACAAGACTCCGGTCGACGGCCTGTACTTTTGCAGCGCCGGCTGCCATCCGGGCGGCGGTGTGATGGGCAGTGCCGGAAGAAACGCCGCCAACGCCGTGCTGGGCGCATAACGAGGATCGGGACAAGAATGATGAGAACAGTAGACGTAAGCAAACGGAATCACTACGAAAACGCGGTTTACCCCAGTCCGTTCCATTCACGGCAAAAACAACATAACCAGATGAAGGAATGGAGCCGCTGGGCCGACTATCTTTCGGTGCCGGCCTACTGGTGTGAATCGATGGAGTATTTCGCGGGGCGCAACGCCTGCGGCGTATTCGACATCACGCCAATGATTAAACACATGGTGACCGGGCCTGACGCCCTGCCCTACCTCAACCGCCTGATGACCCGCGATGTGCGCAAGATCAAGCCGGGTCGCGTCGGCTACAGCGTCTGGTGCAACGAGCAGGGGCGCGTGATCGATGACGGCACGATTTTCCACCTGAAAGAAGGCGTTTACCGGATCTGTTCACAGGAACACCAGATTGACTGGTTCATGACCAACACGCTGGGGTTTGACGTCACCATCGTCGAGGACACCCATGAGGTGGCCGGCCTGGCGCTGCAGGGCCCGACCAGCTGCGCAGTATTGAAAGATATGGGCCTGGAAGGGATTGAAAACCTTACGCCCTTCGGACTGACCTACTTCGATTTTGAAGGCGTTGAACTGATGGTTTCGCGCACCGGCTTTACCGGCGACCTCGGTTACGAGCTGTGGATCGATCCGGAACATGCCGAAGTACTGTGGGACCGGCTTTTCGCCGCCGGCGAGCTCCGCGGGATCCGGGCCATGGGCAGTGATGCGCTGGAACTGCTGCGGATCGAAGCGGGGTTTATCCTGGCCGGCGCCGATTTCCTGCCGGCAATGGAGGCGATACGGCCCACCCATACCCGATCTCCTTTTGAACTGGGCTTGAGCTGGCTGGTCAGTTTTGACAAGGGCGTCTTCAATGGCCGCGCGGCGCTGTTGGAAGAAAAGGAAAAAGGCTCCCGGTTTAACCTGGTGAAGCTGGACATCGACGGCAACAAGCCGGCGAACCAATCCTTTGTCTTTACCAAAGATAAAAAGTACGCAGGCACCGTAACCTCTGCCATGTGGTCGCCTTCGGCCAAGGCGAGTATCGCGCTGGCTTCGCTGGAAGCGCCGCTGGGCAAGCCGGGCGAAGAATTCGAGGTGGAAATCTACTACCAGCGTGAACTGAAATGGAGCCGCGTGATGGCCCCCGCCCGCGTCGTCAAGGACGTGTTCTGGGATCCGCCGCGCAAGCGCCAGACCCCGCCGGCTGATTTTTAATTTACGTGGTTTCCAGGGAATACAGGGGAATTGGCCTTGCCTTGTTTGGCAGCCAAACTGACGGTGGCACTCCGCACGTCAGTCGGGAGCAACCTCCCCCTCTTCTGGACACGCTCAAGACATCCCTGTTCGCTAGTAACACGCTCCCGGCGTGTTATTGTCCAGAAGAGGGGGAGGTCACTCCCTCCTTCCGGATAGTGCGACATCAGCTCTCCATTTCTTACGGAATCTCATGAAGGTGAAAATCTGCCACCAAAAGCACAGGTGTGGAACCAGGTGCCTGTTGTCAGGACCATTGGCTGTCGGGAACAGCCAATGAGTGCACAGGGATGTCTCGAACGTGTCCTGACAACAGGCGCCTGGTTCCACACCGGGTTCGGAGTCCCAGTTTCGGAATGGCTCCATTCTTGAAGTCATGAAAAGGCGCACAGCCCATAGCCTGGATGTCTTGCTGCGCCCTCGCTCAATAGCCGTCATCGGCGCCAGCGAACGGCCCGGCTCGGTCGGCCGCCAGACCGTTCAGAACCTGCTGACAGGTCAGTTCCCGGGAAAACTCTATGCCATTAACCCGGGCTATGAGT
>JAHEFT010000091.1:0-2659 GCA_024640025.1 Chromatiales bacterium | reverse complement strand
CGCTCAATAGCCGTCATCGGCGCCAGCGAACGGCCCGGCTCGGTCGGCCGCCAGACCGTTCAGAACCTGCTGACAGGTCAGTTCCCGGGAAAACTCTATGCCATTAACCCGGGCTATGAGTCCGTGCTTGGCATCCCGTGCTTTCCGGACCTTGCGTCGCTTCCGGAAACTGTGGAACACGTTGTGTTGACGGTCGGCGATGCGCGCGTCGAGGCAGCACTGGACGATACTATCGCCCACGGCGCCAGGGCCGCCACCCTGATATCCGGCCTGGTGCTGGAGAATGACCGGCCACCGCTGTTGCGCGAGCGGATTTCAGCGAAAGTCGACGCTTCAAAGCTGCTCGTCTGCGGCGCCAACGGCATGGGGTTTTACAATTTTGCCGACGGCGTCTGGGTGTGCGGCTTCGATACGCGCGAAAACCATCTGCGCGGCGGCAACGTCACGCTGATCAGTCATTCAGGGTCCGGTATGTCCGGCATCATCGACTGCGAAGAACGCATCGATTTCAACCTGGCCGTGTCGACCGGCCAGGAACTGTCGGTCAGCATGGACCAGTACATGGACTTCGCCCTTGACCAGCCCGAAACCCGCGTCATCGGACTGTTCATGGAAACGGCAAGAAACCCTGAAGGGATTGTCCGGGCTTTCCGGAAAGCCAATGAGAAATCCATCCCGGTGGTGGTGTTGAAAGTGGGGCGGACCGAGCTTTCTGCCCGACTGGCGGTTTCCCATTCCGGCGCCATCGCCGGCCGCGATGACGCCTACCAGGCCCTGTTTGACCGCTACGGCGTGCAGCGCGTGCATGACATGGACGAACTGGCTACTGCACTCATCATGTTCGCCCAGCCGCACCCCGTCGCCGACGGAGGCCTGGTCAGCATTCACGATTCAGGCGGCGAGAGGCAGTTGCTGATCGACCTGGCCGACGATATGGCAATTCCGCTGGCGATAATGGAGCCGCAATCGGAAAGCCGGCTGAAAGCCCTGCTCGATCCCGGCCTGCCACCGGTCAACCCGCTCGATGCCTGGGGCGCGGGCGGGCCGGGGGCCAATGAAATCATGCGGGAATGCCTGGCGACGCTGATGTCGGACCCCAACGCGGCCATGGGCGCCGTGGTACATGACAGGGCTCCGCTCGGCGCCCTGTATGAAGAATACTTCGACTACATGAGAGCCGGCCACGGCGCGTCCGGCAAGCCCGTTTTCCTGGTCTCCAACCGCCAGGGAAGCGGCACGGATCCGGCCGCTGTCCGGGTGACCCGCGAAGGCTTCCCCGTCCTGGACGGTTTACGCCCGTTCCTGGCCGGGGTCCGGTGCCTGACCGCCTGGCGTGACTTCAAGGCGCGCGGTGCTGAATACCACGAACAGGTAACAGGGGAGCAGGGCTCCCACCCTGGCCGCTTGAACAGACCTGCAGTGGAAATCGAAAACCAATGGCGGGCCCGGCTCGCTTCCGGGCGGGCGCTGGAAGAATTCGAGGCGGGGCAATTGCTCCGTGATTTTCAATTTCCAATCAACCCTGCACGGCTGGCCGATACCGAAACCGAGGCCTGCAAGGCAGGGGCCGATCTTGGTTACCCGGTAGTGCTGAAAACCTCGGAATCCGGAATCCTGCACAAGACGGATTGCGACGGGGTGAAACTGAACATCGAAAATGAGCAGCAGCTCAAGGCCGCCTACGAAGACCTGTCCAGCCGTATCGGGCCGCGGGTGATGATTTCACCGATGCTCAACGTCACCGGCGTGGAAATGGTGCTCGGCCTGGTGCGCGACCAGCAGTTCGGGCCGCTGGTCATGCTGGGATTTGGCGGCATCAACGTGGAAACCATCCGCGACGTCGCCTGCGCCCTGCCGCCGTTCAGCCGGGAAACCGCCCTGAGGCTGGTGAACTCCCTGAAACTCAGGCCCCTGCTGGATGGCTTGCGCAACCGGCCGGCGGTCGACATCGAAGCGTTCTGTGTCGCGGCAGAGCGATTCTCTGTTATGGCATCCAGCCTCGAAGATGTGCTTGACGAAGTTGACGTCAACCCGGTGATCGTCCACCCCGGTGGCTGCATTGCGGTCGATGCCCTGGTGGTCGGCCACGCTGCGGAAACCTCTGCCTGACGTGGTATCTTTAACCATTATCAAGCCGGATATTCAATGAAGTTTGAAACCATCAAGTATGAAACCGAGGGCCCGCTGGCCTGGCTTACCTTGAACCGCCCGGAGAAACTCAACGCCATCAGCAAGCCCATGGTAGCCGAACTGCAACGGGCGCTGGACAAGGCGCAACGCGACGACGACATCCGCGTGATCCTGGTCAAGGGCGAAGGCCGGGCATTTTCCGCCGGCTTCGACCTGGAATACGATGCGGACAGTAACATCAGGGACGAGCTGCAAAAAGACTTCGACCTGATCATGCGGTTCTGGGACAGCCCGAAACCAACCGTCGCGGCAGTGCATACCTACTGCCTCGGGGGCGCACTGGAACTGGCGGTGGCTTGTGACATTACCATCGCCGCCACCGGCTGCCGTTTTGGAGAACCGGAGGTTAAGTTCGGCAGCGGCATCGTTGCCATGTTGCTGCCCTATGCCATCGGCCCCAAGCGCGCCAAGGAAATGCTGCTGACGGGCAATGACCGGATCAGTTCAGAGCAAGCCGAGAACTGGGGCC
>JAHEFT010000090.1 GCA_024640025.1 Chromatiales bacterium | reverse complement strand
TGTCGTGGACAATCATTCATCTGGGACCGCCGTCGCCGGCGGCCTCAAGCAACCTACCCGAAAGCGCCGCGGGCAGCGGCATTGCTTTCCTATTTGGTCTTGCTCCGGGTGGGGTTTACCTTGCCGCAGAGTGTTGCCACCTGCGCGGTGCGCTCTTACCGCACCATTTCACCCTTACCCCTCGCGGCCGAACCGTTCCGGGGCGGTATCCTTTCTGTTGCACTGGCCGTAGGCTCGCGCCTCCCAGGAGTTACCTGGCACCCTGCCCTGTGGAGCCCGGACTTTCCTCCCTGTAGTGAACTGGGTTCAATACAGAGCGATTGCCTGGCCGACTCCCGCGCCTATTTTCCCCTACCCCGGCGCGGATTCATAGCTCATTGTCCGCATCCTGTTGTTTTTCGAGGGCCGAATACAACTCACGTCGTTGCACATCGTGCAGTTTTGCCGCAACCCGGGCAGCCTGGCTCGATGGCAAATGTTCCCGCAGTAACCTGGCGAGAACCAGGGCGGCCTTGAACTTTTCATCTTCGTCCGCCTGGCTTCCGGAAACGACGAGCACGAATTCACCCTTGCGCTGGTTTGGATCGAGTTCAATCCGGCTGATCACGTCCCCGACCGCTCCGCGCAAAACCGTTTCAAATTGTTTGGTCATCTCCCGGCAGACGGCTATTTGCCGGTCCTTTCCAAACTCGGCAGCCAGGTCCGACAGGCATTCCACGATTCGGTGGCTGGATTCAAAAAACACCATCGTGCGGGTCTCACTGCCGAGACCGGCCAGACGCTTACAACGCGCCACCCGGCGTGCCGGAAGAAATCCTTCGAAAGTAAACCGGTCCGTGGCCAGACCGCTGATCGACAAAGCCGATGTCACGGCACTCGGGCCGGGGACGGACACGACCTCGATACCAGACTCAGCCGCAAGTTGCACAAGGCGAAAGCCCGGGTCGGAAAGCAAAGGTGTTCCGGCATCCGAGACCAGGGCGATCGATTCACCGCTGAGTATTCGGGCCACCAGCTTCGGCGCCATCTGCTCTTCATTATGCTCTTCGAGCGCAACCATCGGCGTATCCAACCCATGGCGGATCATCAGGACCCGGGTGTGGCGTGTATCCTCGGCAGCAATGAAGTCAACTTCGGCGAGTACTTCCAGCGCCCGCTGTGTGATGTCGCCCAGGTTACCGATGGGCGTCGCCACCACGTAGAGGCATTGTTTGGTCATAGGGCCATATTATGGATCAAAGAGTTTCGCATTGCGGTATCATTTTGCTGTGATGCCGACGCGCGAAAAAAACAGGGTGCCGCTAAAACCGGAGAGCGGGAGAGGCCATCCGTGGATTAGTGCAACTCGTTCCCTGGTGTGCAGACTTTCAATCGTTTTGCTCATCCTGGCGCTTTCCGCATGTGCAACCCGAACCTCCTGGGAACCCGAACCTGAAAGTATTCTGAATGGTGATGCGTTATTTGCGCAGCGTCAATTCGCTGCAGCAGCAGAGTCCTGGCAGCAGCAGGCGCTTGATGCCGAGAAGCAGCAGGCAGGAGGCCTCAGGGTTCGGGCGGCCGATGCCTGGCTGCTGGCTGGAGAACCCTCAAATGCAGAAGACCTGCTCCGCTGGATTGACCGTGAAGACCTGTCGCCGGCGGATGAGTCGAGGCTGGATCTTGTCCTGGCGGACCTGGCGCTGCGTAACAACCAGCCGGATGAAGCAGAATTGCTGTTGGAAAATGCGCAGACGAACCTGCCTGCGACATCACGACAACGCTACGACAATCTGCATGCCGCTATGCTGCAGAAGATTGCGGCCCCTGGCTTCCGTGATATTTCAAAAGCGGCAAAAATCAGCAGCAGCATGCCTTACTACGACCCCGGCGCCTCGGTCGAACTCATTCGCTCCCTGGAAAACGTGTCTTCGGCCGAATTGTCGATACGCTCCGATAATCCCAGGGGCGAACGGCAGTTGACAGGATGGCTGGACCTGGCCCTCGTTATCCGGGAGAACCTCGTTAATCCTACCGGCGTCACTTCCGCTGTGGGCGAGTGGAAATTGCGCAATCCTCACCACGTGCTGACAGTACAACAGGCGCTGGATACGTGGCTCCGTTACCGCCAGCTTTTTACGCCGCCGCGAAAAATCGCCGTTCTTCTTCCCCAATCCGGGCGCCTGCAATCTGCCGGCGAAGCGATCCGGGACGGCCTGATGAGCGCCTACCTGGAAAATTCCGGTGGAGCCGAAGTCGTGTTTTTTGCGACCAGCGACGATCAACAATCCGCCATTTCGGCTTATTTCAATGCGCTGGACGCCGGTGCAGACTGGATTATCGGGCCGCTTGAAAAAGAGTCGGTGGAGGCCATGCTCAACCTTGCAGGCATGTACACTCCGGTGCTCGCACTCAATGACCTGCCGGCGGATTTTTCTCCTCCTGCCGGTCTGGCCGGACAGATTAATGGACTTTCTCTATCACAGGATCACGAGGCAGCTGCAATCGCCAGGCACGCTGTCGAAGCCGGTTTTCAAAATGCGCTGGTGATGGCGCCGGAAAGTCCCTGGGGCGAGCGGATGGCCACTGCCTTCGAGTCTGAATTCCTACAGGAAAACGGGAAGATCATAGCTGCAACACGCTACCTTGAATCGCAGAATGATCATACGTCCAACCTGGAACGTGTACTGAAAATTGATGAAAGCAAAGCCCGCAAACAACGCCTGGAAAATACACTCCAGATGACGCTGGAATTCGAACCGGTGCGGCGGCAGGACATCGATGTCATATTCCTGGCCGCCAATTCCAGCCAGGCGAGACTGATCCGTCCTCAACTCCGGTTTCACGAGGCGGGCGACATCCCGGTCTATGCGACCTCCCGTATCTATTCGGGCCAGCCTGATCCGAAGACCAACCAGGACTTGAACGGCGTCCGTTTTCCCGCGACCCCCTGGCAGTTGGCACATCCTTCCGAGGACAACATTCCTGAGCTGGCCAGCATCAGGAACGGAAGCCGTTCATCGCTGTTCGCGTTAGGTCAGGATGCATGGAACCTTCTCCCCTGGCTGTCGTTGATGCACAAGGATCCCGATTTCGTATTTCCCGGCCAATCGGGATTCTACCGCTCTTCAATGGGCGAGGCGCTCAAACGCCAGCCCGCCTGGGCGGAATTCAGGGCCGGGAAGCCGGCGCTACTGAGAATTTCGCCCGGACAGGCAACCAACTGACACCAAATGGCGACCACGCGCGAGCGGGGCAGTCACTGGGAGCAGGTTGCGGAGTCTTTTCTGAACGGTCGCGGTCTGCAAACGCTGGCGCGAAATTACAACACCCGCTGTGGTGAAATCGATCTGGTCATGCAGGACGGAAATACGCTGGTGTTTACCGAGGTTCGATACCGGGAAAACGATGGCCACGGCAGCGGCGCGGACAGCGTGACCCGCAGCAAGCAAAGGCGAATCATCAATGCCGCCAGCCGGTTTCTCCAGTGCCATCCTTCAGAAGGCGGCAGGTCGTGCAGATTTGATGTCGTTTCCATCGGTGCCGAAGAAGGCAGAACCCTGCTGAACTGGATCCGGAATGCCTTCGACGCCGGTTGAACCGTGAAACCCCGATTCAAATCAGTTTGACCAACACAGCCAGTATTGCCATCGCGTAAAACGCCGCGACGATGTCATCCAGCATGATGCCCAGGCCGCCGCTGAAGCGATTTTCCACCCAGCGTATGGGCCAGGGTTTCAGTATGTCAAAGAAGCGGAATAACACGAAAGCCGCCAACCACCAGGTCCAGGTTACTGGCAGGAAAGCGATGGTAAGCCAGTACGCCACCATTTCATCCCAGACGATTCCCCCGGGGTCGTGGCGCTGCAGGCGCCTGCTACTGATGTCGCAGATCCTGACGCCTGCCCAGAAAAAGCCGGCGAGTAATAGCCAGAAGAGGAACGCCGGCAGGCATTTCAGCAACAGCGCAAGAGGTATCGCGGCGACGGTACCCATGGTTCCCGGAGCAAAACGCGAAAGCCCCGAACCGAAGCCAAACGCCAGGAAGCCGGCCGGCGTGCGCAACGCGACTCTCCGTAATTCCGGGTCCTGCTCCAGCAGGCTGATCATGATTCCACCACGTTCTGTCCGCCAAAGTGCCTGTAACCAGTCAATCCCGGTTCATACCTTTCACCCCTGGAGGTCATGAATTCCAGGCTCTTCCGGTCGTTGATCGCTCCGATCACGGTCAGGTCGACGCCCGAGGAACGCGACAGCCTGGGGAGTTCATGGACCAAACCGGATGGGAAGGTGAAACAAAGCTCGTAGTCATCGCCCCCCGCCAGTTGCAAAAACAAACGGTCTTCCAGGGCTTGCGTCCTGAGACTGTCCGGACAGGGTAGCTTTTCCAATTCGATTTCGGCTCCGACCCCGGATTGCCGAAGAATATGGCCCAGATCGGACACCAGCCCGTCCGAGATGTCGATGCACGAAGTTGCCATCCCGCAAAGCAAACGCCCAAGGTCCAGTCTGGGCTCGGGGTATTCCAGCGCTTTCAAATCAAGAGTAGTGGGCGTCTCGCCCCCGGACAGCTTTTTCAGCGCATGGGCTGCTGCACCGGGCTTTCCCGAGACCACGATCAAATCCCCCGGGACGGCCCCTGAACGGACCAGGGCACTGCCCTGATCAACCAGGCCCAGCGCCGTGATCGTGATACTGAGCGGACCGCAGGTGACATCTCCTCCGGCGAGCACAATTGCTGCTTTCTCCGCCAGGCCAGCCATGCCCGTTGCAAAGGAATCCAGCCATTTCCCGTCTTCGGCCGGCAGGGTCAATGCCATGAAAAACCAGGCAGGCCCGGCGCCCATTGCCGCCAGATCGCTGAGATTGACAGCGAGTGCCTTGTGGCCAATCGCTTCGGGGTGGGTTGAGAGCGGAAAATGAACCCCGGCAACCAGGGTGTCGGTGCATACTACGAGTTCTTTACCGGTGGGAACAGACAGCACTGCTCCATCATCGCCGATGCCGACAACACAGCCCGCGGTGTCATTTCCGGGCGGGTTGCAGATGATTTCCTGCAGGCGGCTGATCAGATCAAATTCAGACACACTAAACTCACCCGGCAGGGGTCGTTGGCTGCTCGGCAGGCGCTTCATTGGTCCGCCATGCCCGGGCTGCCTTGTCCAGCACGGCGTTGACGAAAGCATGGCCCTGTTCTGACCCGAAACGATGCGCCAGGTCGACGCATTCATCCACGACCACGCGAAACGGCTGCTCCGGGCAATGGAGAAGTTCGAAGGCGCCGATCCGGAGTACTACTTGCTCCATCAGGTCGACCTGGTTGAACGGCCGGTCCAGAAAGGCCTGGATTTCGACGTCGACCGCCTCCTTTTCCGCGCAGACACCTCTTACCAGGGCCTCAAAATGTTCAGTGTCCACGCCACTCATGTCCTGGACAGCGAGAAACTGAGAGATAATTTCACTGGCTTCCTGCCCCGTGATCTGCCATTGGTAAATGGCCTGCAGGGCTCTGCGACGGGCCCGGCTCCGGGGCTCGAACTGCTGGCGATCATTCATCCGCCGGGCAGTCCCGTAAGATGACTTTTCACTTCCCGCATGGTGGCTACCATTTCGATGGCGGTCATGGCGGCGTCGAATCCCTTATTGCCCTCACCGGTACCCGCTCTTTCCAGCGCCTGCTCCACCGTGTCGGTCGTCAATACACCAAAAGTGACCGGAATCCCGTGGTCCAGGGAAACCCGCATCAGGCCGCTGGCACACTCTCCCGCCACGAAATCAAAATGCGGTGTGCCGCCGCGAATCACTGCGCCCAGGGCTATCACTGCATCGTACTTTCCCGAGGCAGCGAACTGGCTGGCCAGCAGGGGTAACTCGAAAGCTCCGGGCACCCACGCCATGGAAATGCGTGCTTCAGAAATTCCATGACGGCTCATGGCATCCTGGGCGCCCTTGACCAACTGGTCGACGATAAAACGGTTAAAACGCCCTGCGACCACGGCAATCTGCATGTCTTTACCCCATTTGGATGGGCTGAGGTCCCTCATGAAGCCTCCGCCTTCTCCGCCAGGGCATCGATGTATTCCTCAACCTCCAGCCCGAAACCGGCGAGTCCGGTCAATTTCCAGGGTGCGCTCAGAACGCGCATTTTCCGGATACCCAGGTCAGCGATGATCTGAGCGCCAATTCCGTAGGTTCTCAGTTCACGTGAACGCCGGTTGTCGCCGTTGGCGGCTATCGCCGGTGCCGGCTTTTGCTGGATCTGGTGCAGGATGTCATCATCATCCCTGTGGCCGCCCAGGACCAGGGCAAGCCCACTGCCCCCGGCGTTGATCTGGGCCAGTGCGGTGCGCAACGGCATACCGAAATCCGAGCGCTTGATGGACAGGACATCGCTCAGGGGGTTCTGCACGTGCACCCTGACCAGGAAGGGCTTTTTCGGATTCGGCTGACCACGCATCAGGGCGAGGTGCAGCTGGTCTTCGATCCGGTCACGGTAGGTGTGCAGTGTAAACGGGCCAAAATCCGTTTCAACCTCGTGGCTGGAAAGGTGGTCAATCGACTTTTCATTTTCCATCCTGTATCGGATCAGGCCGGCAATCGTGCCGATTTTCAGCCCGTGTTCGCGTGCAAAGTGCTCCAGTTGGGGCCTGCGGGCCATGCTGCCGTCCTCGTTCAGGATTTCCACCAAAACGGCTGCCGGCTCGAGCCCGGCCAGCATGGCCAGGTCGACACTCGCCTCGGTATGGCCGGAACGGGCCAGGACACCTCCGGGTTTTGCGATCAGCGGAAACACGTGTCCAGGCTGTGAAAGATCCTCCACCCTGGCGTCGGGCTTGACCGCAGTCCGGATGGTGTGCGCCCGATCATAGGCGGAAATTCCGGTGGTTATCCCCTCCGCCGCCTCGATGGAAACCGTGAAATTGGTCGCAAAACGTGTCTGGTTGTCATTGACCATCAGGGGGAGTTGCAGTTGCCTGCAGCGTTCCCGGGTCAACGGCAGACAGATCAGTCCACGTCCGTACCGGGCCATGAAATTGATGTCTTCCGGCCGAACTTTCGATGCGGCCATGACCAGGTCGCCTTCGTTTTCCCGGTCCTCGTCATCCATCATAACGATCATGCGCCCCTCGCGAATCTCCTCGAGAAGCTCTGGAATAGTATTCAATTTCATTTTACTTGGCATATTCATTCCTGGGGAATTTCGAGGCCCTGGTACTCCGGGGCCATCAGGCGTTCGAGATAGCGGGCAATCAGGTCCACCTCGAGATTGACCTCATCTCCGGGTGCAAGGCCGCCCAGCGTGGTGACTTCCAGCGTATGGGGAATCAGGCACACCGAGAATTTCCGGCCATCGACCTCGTTCACCGTCAAGCTGACGCCGTCAATGCAGGCAGAACCTTTCCTGGCAATGTAGCGGGCCAGTCCAGGCGGGACTTCAAACTCAAACCGTTCGGCGCGGGCGTCTGCGTGCCGCGAAACGAGCCTGGCTTTACCATCGACATGCCCGGTCACGAGATGTCCGCCCAACCGGGCTTCCAGGCCGAGGGCAAGCTCAAGGTTCACCCTTTGTCCCTGTTGGAGCTGTCCCAGTGTCGTCAGGCTCAGCGTTTCCTGGGAAACGTCAGCGAAAAACCCGTCGGAATTCGGTTTGAGCATGGTCAGGCATACGCCGGACACAGAAATGCTGTCGCCGACGCGGGCTGACGCAAGGCCAATATCGCCGCATGAAATGTGCAAACGGCAGTCGCCCCCGACCAGGGTTTTGGTCTGCAGGGTTCCAGTGCTGGTCACGATTCCTGTGAACATATTCAGTGCCTGGTTTCAGTTTTCAATCGAACCCTCAAATCATGCCCGAAATGAGTGGTTTCCAGCATAGTTAAATGCGTTCTTTCTGCCATGGATTCAAGCGGACCCAGGGCGAAAGGTCCCGGACCGCCATCGCCCAGCAGGACAGGCGCCTGGTAGATCAGGATTTCATCAACCAGGCTTTCTTTCAGCAATGCGCCGCAAAGCACGGCTCCAGCCTCGACCTGTACCTCGTTAATTTCCATTTTGGCAAGTGACCGAAGCAAGGCGGGCAGCTCAACCCGTCCATTCCTGGCCGGCAACCGCAGACATCTCACGTTGGGCGAATCGAACACGGCGGACGCCGGAAGCGAGTCATCACCGGCAATAATGACGGCGCCGGGACCTGCCAGGATCCGGCTTTGCGGCGGAGTTCGCCACTGGCTGTCTGCGATCACCTTGAGCGGCTGCCTGACCGCCTCTTCGACGCGGGCATCCATGCGGGGGTCATCGGCCAGCACGGTGCCGATTCCGGTAAGGATCGCTGAAGATCGCGCGCGCCAGCGCTGGACGTCCCTGCGGGAAGCTTCACTGCTGATCCACTGGCTCCGACCGTTTGGGAGGGCGGATCTGCCATCCAAACTGATAGCGCTCTTGACCCGCACCCAGGGCCTGCCCTTTCTCATACGCGTCATGTAACCGGCATTGAGTTCCTCTGCCTCAGACGCCATCAGCCCGGTCTCCACGGTTACTCCGGCTGCCTGCAATTGCGCCTGCCCGCCACCGTTCACACGGGGATTCGGATCCAGCACCGCGATCACAACACGCTCAATTCCCGCTTCAATCAGGGCGTCAGTGCAAGGCGGCGTGCGGCCGTGGTGGCCGCAGGGTTCCAGTGTCACATAAGCCGCCTGACCCCGGACCGGCCCACCCGCATCCCGCAACGCAACAATTTCCGCGTGCGCGTCACCCGCTTTTTCATGCCAACCAGCGCCAAAGATGCGGCCGTCTCCGGCGATGACGCAACCGACCCGGGGATTGGGATCAGTGGTGAATAGGCCATTGCGTGCAAGCCGCAATGCCATGGCCATGCATTCGTGGTCGAATCGTGAGAATGTCACTTCTTTTGCCGTTTGCCGGGCTGCCCGCCATTGTCCAGCAGCGATATCTGGCGCCGGTCGCTGTCCGCCGGCGCGTCCCGCTCCAGGCTCTCTATTACGTCACGAAAAGCCTGAACGTCTTCGAAACGCCTATACACCGAGGCAAACCGGATGTAGGCAACATGATCGAGCTTACTGAGTTCCCTCATCACCCACTCACCCAGCAACGAACTGGGAATTTCCGAATCCTCGACGCTGGAAATTTCCCGCAGCAGGGCACGGATTGCCCGTTCAACCTCGCGGGTTTCAACCGGACGCTTTTCGAGCGCGCGCAACATGCCGGCCCGAAGCTTTTCTTCCGAGAAAGCTTCCCGGGCGCCCCCTGCCTTGATGATTCGAGGCGCTTTTAATTCGGGACCTTCGTAGGTATTGAAACGTGAACCACAGCCTTCGCATTGCCGGCGCCTGCGTATTTGCATGCCATCGCGGGTCAGGCGTGAATCGACCACGCGCGTATTTTCATGGCTGCAAAACGGGCACCACATACTACGAATAAACCGGGTGTTTGCTGCATAGGTTTAGGGCGGCGGCTTTGGCTTTTTGCTCGACTTCGCTGTTGCCGATGTTTTCCAGGACATCGCAGATGATTCCGGCCAGCTCCTGGCAGTCGGCGACGGTGAAACCGCGGGTTGTCACAGCCGGAGTTCCCAGCCGCAGGCCACTGGTGACGAAGGGTGAGCGGGGCTCGCCCGGTACCGTGTTCTTGTTCACCGTAATGTAGGCCCGGCCCAGTGCTTCTTCAGCCTGTTTGCCGGTGAAATCCTTGTCGATCAGGTCAACCAAAAACAAATGATTATCAGTGCCTCCGGAAACGATCCGGTAACCCCGATCCATGATCACAGCAGCCATCGCTCTCGCATTGTCGATCACATCACGCTGATAGACTTTGAATTCCGGGTCCAGCGCCTCTTTGAACGCCACAGCTTTTGCGGCAATCGCATGCATTAACGGGCCGCCCTGGGTGCCGGGAAAAACGACAGAATTCAGGGCTTTCTGCATTTTTTCCTCGGCAATGGCAAGAATGATGCCTCCGCGCGGGCCACGCAGCGTTTTGTGCGTGGTTGATGTCACCACGTGGGCATGAGGCAGGGGATTCGGGTACAGTCCAGCCGCCACCAATCCGGCCACGTGCGCCATATCCACCAGGAACCAGGCGCCCACGCTGTCGGCGATTTCGCGCATCCGGGCCCAGTCGATCTGCCTGGAATAAGCCGAAAAGCCGCCGATCAGCAACTTCGGGCGGTGCTTTTGAGCCAATGAATCGATGATATCGTAGTCGATCATGCCGGTATCAGTATTGATTCCGTACTGAATGGCATTGAACAGCTTACCGGAGAAGTTCACCGGGCTGCCGTGCGTCAGGTGCCCACCTTCGTTCAGACTCATGCCCAGTATGGTGTCACCCGGATCGAGCAGCGCATGGTAGGCTGCTGCGTTGGCCTGGGAACCGGAATGAGGCTGGACGTTGGCATAGGTCGCACCGAACAATTCTTTCGCGCGTTCCTGCGCCAGCCGCTCGGCGTGATCTACAAATTCACAACCGCCGTAGTACCGCTTGCCGGGGTATCCCTCGGCATACTTGTTGGTCAGCACCGAACCCTGCGCTTCGAGAACCCTTGGACTGGCATAGTTTTCGGAAGCAATAAGCTCCACGTGTTCTTCCTGCCGGATCCGTTCCGCCTCGATGGCGTCGGCAAGTTCATCATCATATCCGCGTAAGC
>JAHEFT010000014.1 GCA_024640025.1 Chromatiales bacterium | reverse complement strand
GTCGAGTATGTCTGGCGCTATTAAGTTGCCTGATTGAAAATGGGTTGACTGATTGAAAAAATTTTCAGCGCCGGCTATGCCGGCGCTTTTCTTTGCGAGTATCATGGCCACTATGCAAAAACGACTCATTTTTGCACTGGTAATCAGTGCCGTGTTGCAGGCTGCACCCGCCTGGTCACAGTGGCAAACTGAATCGCCCGGCGTCATCGTCGCAGAGGCCGTGATGGCGCCGTTTCCACTGGCCGCCGAAGCCCTGGGCAACGCAAGATCCAACGAAGCCGTCGATATCCGTTCGGAAATCACTGCCGCCATTACGGACATCCGTTTTGAAGAAGGGGCGCAGGTCAGGGAAGGGGAAGTGCTGCTGGTGCTCGAAAATTCCGAACCGCTGGCGGACCTGGCGGCGGCCAAGGCGGCGTTGGTAGACTCGGAAAGCCAATACCGCCGGTCCGAAGAACTCTTTAAGACCAAGGTAGTATCAGCATCCCAGCTGGAACAACTGGAAGCGCGCCGGGATGCAGACCTGGCCGCTGTCAGGGCTGCTGAATCGCGACTGGCTCATACCGTTATCCGTGCGCCATTTGCCGGTCAGTTGGGATTGCGCCGTGTAAGCCTGGGCAGCATCGTCAGCCCTTCCACGGTGATCACCACGCTGGATGACACCTCGCAGATCAAACTGGATTTTGACGTGCCCGAGGTCTTCTTGCCACGGCTTGAAAAGGGTTTGATGGTGACGGCGCACAGTGCAGCCTGGCCGGATCTCCTGTTCACGGGCCATGTAATCAGCATCGATACGCGGGTGGATCCCGTCAGCCGGACCATTACGGTCAGGGCCTTGCTTCCTAATGAAGATTCCCGCCTGCGCCCGGGAATGTTCTTAACCGTCTCCCTGCTCAAGGAGGATGTTGTGTCGCTGTTGATTCCGGAGGAATCACTGGTTCCGGAACGCAGCAAGCAATTCGTTTTTGTGGTGGGTGAGGGGAACGTCGTCGAGCGCCGCGAAGTTCTGACCGGCCGGCGGCGCCCTGGCCAGATTGAAATACTCGAGGGGCTTCAGCCAGGCGAACTGGTGATCACCGAAGGCACTCAAAAAGCACGTCCCGGTGCGCCGGTCACTATCATCGAACAAAAATGATTATTTCCGACAAATCCGTCCGCAGGCCGGTATTCGCCACGGTCATTTCGGCTTTGCTGGTGATTCTCGGCCTGGCGTCGCTGGGCCGCCTCCCGGTGCGTCAGTATCCGGACATCGATCTGCCGGTTGTATCGATAGAAACCACCTATCGGGGCGCATCGGCGGAAGTGGTTGAAACCAAGGTCACGCAGGTCGTTGAGGATGTTATCTCGGGCATCGAAGGAATTGAAAAACTGACCTCGACCAGCCGCGACGAGCGATCGGACATCCGGGTCGAATTCAGCCTGACACGGGACATTGATTCGGCCGCGAATGACATCCGGGACAGGGTATCGCGCGTGGTCGACCAGTTGCCCGTGGAGGCGGACCCGCCCGAAATCGCCAAGGTCGATGCCAGCCGCCAGGCCGTGATGTACCTGAATCTCACATCCGACCGGCACTCCGGCCTGGAGCAGACCGACTTCGCTGATCGCTACCTGGTTGACCGGTTTTCAACCGTGCCGGGTGTGGCGCGAGTCCAGATTTCAGGTGCGAGGCGCTATGCCATGCGTATCTGGTTGTCGAGGGAAGCCCTGGCGGCGCGGGGCCTGACCGTGGCGGATGTTGAAGGTGCGCTGCGCTCGGAAAACGTGGAACTGCCGGCGGGTCGACTGGAGTCCGTTTCGCGGGAGTTTACGCTTCGCACCGCGACCGGTTTTGTCGGCGAAGAAGATTTTTTGAAGCTGGTCGTGGGACGCGGCCCGGACGGTCAGGTAGTCAAGCTCGGCGAGGTTGCTGAGGTCCGCGTTGGTGCGGAAAACGAACGGAGCATTGCCCGGGCCAATGGTGTCGACGCCGTATCCCTGGCGATCGAACAGTTATCCAAGGCCAACAGTGTTGCTGTTTCGCGCGAGGTCCAGAAAGAAATGGCCAGCATTGCTCCGGAACTTCCGGAGGGAATGGTCCTGGCCATCAATTACGACCGGGCCGAGTTCATCGAGGCGTCGATGCGGGAAGTGTACCGGGCGTTATTCATTGCCATAGGCCTGGTTCTGGTCGTGATTTACCTGTTCCTGGGTTCGTTCCTGGTCACCCTGATTCCCGCCGTGGTGGTTCCGGTGTCGGTTATCGCAACGTTCACCGTGATGGCGGCGCTGGGTTACACGATTAATATTCTGACTTTGCTGGGACTGGTGCTTGCGATCGGCCTGGTCGTGGACGACGCCATCGTGGTGTTGGAAAATATTTACCGGCGGATCGAGGACGGACAGAAGCCGTTGCTGGCGGCGCTGGAAGGTTCCCATGAGATCGGCTTCGCGGTGATCGCGACCACCCTGGTCCTGGTTGCCGTGTTCGTTCCCTTGTCCTTTATCGAGGGCGACATTGGGCGCCTGTTTCGCGAGTTTGGCATCACCCTGGCAGCCGCGGTCCTGTTTTCCAGCCTGGTGGCATTGACCCTGACGCCCATGCTGTGTTCGAAAATGCTGCATCGCCGCAGCCTGGGGTCGGGACTGACCCGCATGGTGGATAACGCGTTCAGGCGCTTCGCCGCCATCTACCGGAGGATGCTTGAAAAGATTGTCGACGCCCCCTGGTTTGCTGTAGCCGCTGTGTTTGTGTTCACCCTGATGGCAGGCTGGCTCATATGGACTCTGCCCACCGAGTATGCGCCGCAGGAGGATCGTGGAGCTTTTTCAATCCAACTTCGGGCCCCGGAGGGCGCCAGCCTGGAGTACATGGACCGTTACGCGCGGCAAATGGAGCAGATTCTGCTCGAAGAAACGGCCGGCTCGGACTCCGTCCGGCGATTCCTGACACGTTTGCCCGGCAGCTGGGGCGGGGCCGAAGTCAATTCCGCCCGGTCGATCGTGCTGCTTGAAAACTGGGATGTTCGCGATGAGAGCGACCAGGAGATAGGCGACCGGCTGCGCGTCCGGCTCGAAGCTCTGCCGGGCGTTCGTTCCTTCGTGATGCATGGAAGCAGCCTGGGATTGAGGGCCGATGGCCGTCCCGTTGAGATGGTGCTTGGAGGGCCTGACTACGAGCAGCTCGTCCAGTGGCGCGATGCCATGCTGCTGGCAATTGGACAGATGCCGGAACTGGTTAATGCGGACAGTAATTACCAGGAAAGAAAGCCCCAAATGAACATCTCGGTCGATCGCGACCGGTCGGCCGCGCTGGGCGTTTCCCTGTCAGCAGTTGGCCGGACGCTTGAAACCATGCTGGGCTCGCGCAAGGTGACTACCTATATCGACCGCGGACGCGAATATAACGTCATCCTGATGGGGAAAGAAGCGGATCGTTCGAGTCCGGATGACCTGACCAATCTTTATGTGCGCTCGGAACTCACCGGCGAACTGGTTCCGTTGAGCAACCTGGTTAACATCACCGAGATAGCCGGACCGTCTGAGCTGAACCGGCACGACCGCATGAGATCCATTACCATCCAGGCCGGGCTGGCAGACGGTGTGAGCCTGGGCGCGGGCATCGCGGCCCTGACCCGGATCGCCCGGGACACCCTGCCGTCGTCTGCCCGGATCAGTTGGGACGGGCAGAGCAAGGAGTTCAAGGAATCCGGAGGATCCCTGTATATGACTTTCGCCCTGGCGCTGCTGGTCGTTTTCCTGGTTCTTGCCGCACAGTTCGAGAGCTTCATCAACCCGCTGATCATCCTGGTCACGGTTCCGCTGGCGATGACCGGAGCGCTCACCGGGCTTCATTTTTATGGCTCTTCAGTCAACGTGTTCAGCCAGATCGGCTCGATTTTACTGATCGGCCTCTCGGCCAAAAACGGCGTCTTGATCGTGGAGTTTGCCAATCAACTGCGGGACAGGGGTGAAGAGATCAGGGACGCGGTTCTTGATGCAGCGACCGTGCGATTCCGGCCGATCCTGATGACCAGCGCAGCAACGACCTTCGGCGCCCTGCCATTGCTGCTGGGCCACGGCGCGGGTTGGGAATCCAGGCAACCTATCGGCATTGTCATCGTTTTCGGCGTTTCCATTTCGGCCGTACTGACCCTGTTTATTGTGCCGGCCCTTTACGCCCTGTTTGCCCGGCGGACTTCCTCGCCTCAGCACGTTTCCCGCCTGATTGAACAGATGCAAGGGACGGTAACGAGCGGCAGAAGCGCAGCGACAGCCGCCGCCACGGTTGAGCGGCCGTGAGTTACCACAGAATCTACAGGTATACATCGATCGGACGCCCGCTGGTGCCGGGTCTTCCCGCACATAAAGCATTACTCGTCCTGATGCCGCTGGGCGCCCTGGTGGGAGCTGTCTATGCCTGGATGGATGACCAGGCCGTCATGCAGATATTGCGGCAGGCGCTGTTTTATCTCCTGATCGTTTACGGTTCCTGGGCTCTGGCCAGAGAACTGGACATCGATGACCCCACGGTGGCATTCATCAGCCTGGTTGTCTGTGTGCTTGCCGCACTGGCTGTGGACTCCCCCGGCGTATTGATCGTTTTTACAACGCTCGGCCTGGTGCGGATCGTCAATCGCAGTAGCGGACTGGTCGCCCGCAAGTCCGATTCAACCATTCTCCTCATTTTCGTGCTGCTGTTGATTTACGCAACTGACAGTCCGTTTTACGGCGTCGTGGCGGGCATGGCGTTCTTCCTCGATGGAGTTCTGAAGGAACCGCTCAGGCGCCAGTGGGTTTTCGGCATGGTCTGCATCGGCGGTACCGTGGTCTACATGGTGGATCACGACACGGGTTTCAGCCAGGTCGCTGCTCCGGATTCCCTGTTTGGCTGGCTGGCAATACTTTTTTTGCTGATCTTCGCGTTAAACGCAATGCTGCTGAAATCCGTGCAATCGAGGGGGGATTCCAACGGAAAGTTGCTTGATGCCGCCAGGGTCAGGGGCGGGATGGCGGTCGGGTTGTTCGCGGCTCTGCAGGGAATTTCCCGGCCGGATCAGGTCGTAATCATAGTCGCCGTGATAGCCGGTATCTGTTTTGGGATGGCTTTCAGAAAGGGATTCAAGGTACCGGCCCCCGGCTAGGGAGCAGGGAATCGTGGTCGAGACTCCTTAGTCTTCGGAAAAAGCCTGTTCCAGGGCCTCGCTGGCTTCCAGCCACTCCCATTCGAGCGTTTCGATGGTTGATTCGATTGCAGCACGCCGTCGGATCAACTGATTCAATTCATCCTTCCTTGCCGTGTCTGAATAGAGCGATGTATCGGCCAGTTTCGTTTCCAGTGCCTGCAGTTCCGAACGATGGGTGTCGAGTTTAGACTCCGCAGTCCGTACCCGGTCAGTCAGGGGTTTCAGCTTTTTGCGCTGTTCGGCTTCGATCTGGCGTTGCTGCTTCCTGTTGGCTTGCCCCGAAGAGTCCTGCGTCCCGTCATTCTTATCCGTTACACCCGGCTTCATCCCACCGGTGTCTGCTACCCGTGTTGCCTGGTCATATGCATAGCTGCTGTCGTGCTCCCTGATCCAGGCGGGATAATCGTCGAGACTCAAGTCAAATCGATCGACCATCCCTCGATGAACAATCAGTAGTTCATCACAGACGCTTCGCAGCAGGTGTCGGTCATGGGAAATGACCACCAGGGCGCCGCTGTAGTCGACCAGGGCGCGGCTCAGTGCCTGGCGCATTTCCAGGTCCAGGTGGTTGGTCGGTTCATCCAGCAACAACAGGTTGGGTTGCTGCCGGATGATCAGGGCCAGCACGAGACGGGCCTTTTCACCCCCGGAAAATGGGGCGACCGGTTCGAAAATCCGCTCGCCATTGAAGCCGAACCGTCCCAGGAAATTGCGCAATTCCGATTCCCGGTCGCCGGGTGCAATCGCTTTCAGATGTTCAAAAGGACTTTCGTCTGGATGCAACAGGTCGAGTTGGTGCTGCGCGAAATATCCGATCCTGGTGTCCTTGCTGATGATCCGTTCACCGGAAAGCAGGGTGCTGCCGTCGCACAGGGCTTTCACCAGCGTCGACTTACCTGCTCCATTTACACCGAGTAATCCGATTCTGTCACCCGCTGAAATCAGTATGTCGATATCGCTCAGTACGGGTTCCGAATAGCCGGCGACGGCTTGTTCCAGTTTCACCAGGTGATGCGGCTGTTTGTGCGGCTCCATGAATTGAAACCTGAATGGAGAATCCACGTGGGCCGGAGCAATCAGGGTCATTCTTTCCAGCATTTTTAACCGGCTTTGCGCCTGCTTGGCTTTAGATGCTTTGTAACGGAATCGGTCCACGTAGCTCTGAATGTGCTTCATTTCCCGTTGTTGCCGTTTGAACATGGTTTGCTGTTGCGCCAGTTGCTCGCTGCGAAGGTGTTCAAATTGTGTGTAGTTGCCGGCAAAAAGACGAATTTGCTGCTGTTCGATATTGGCCATGTTGTTGCAGACAGCATCGAGGAAATCCCGGTCGTGCGATGCCACCATCAGGATGCCGCCATATCGCGACAGCCAGCGTTCCAGCCACAGGATAGCCGGCAAGTCCAGGTGGTTGGTGGGTTCGTCGAGCAACATGATTTCAGACGGACACATCAAAGCCCGGGCCAGGTTCAGGCGCATCCGCCAGCCACCGGAAAACTCCTGGACCGGTGTATGGTGGGTGTTTTCATCGAAACCCAGGCCATGCAGCAGCCGCCCGGCCCGTGACTCTGCGGTGAAACCATCCAGCTCTTCGAGTTTTTCATAAAGAAAGTGAAGCTCAGTTTCGTGGCAGCCGCGTGCGATTTCAGCCTGTACATGCCGCAGATCCTGGTCGCCGTCAATGACGTAATCCAGCGCAGAGCGTGAACCGGAAGGGCTTTCCTGGGCCACATGCGAAATGCGGTCGGAAGGATTAATGTCGACGCTGCCTTCGTCGGCTTCCAGGGTGCCGAGGAGCATGGAAAACAGGGATGACTTGCCGCTGCCATTAGCACCCACCAGGCCAATCCGGTGTCCGGCATGCGCCTGGAAAGACACGTTTTCGAAAAGCAGTCTGCTCCCTCGGCGCAGGCTCACCTGGTTAATGCTGATCACGGTACTCAATTCAATGCGGCAAACGAAGGGTCAGTATTATATCCTTCCTCAACATGAAGAAAGCACTCTATATCTGCCTGGCTTTGCTGGCCGTGCTGACCTGGCGGGACTGGAGTCACCGGGAAATCGTGCATGAGCCGGGCATACTCGTAACCGAATTACCCCGGCAGAGGGACCTGGCTGCATTCACCCCCATCGTCATCGAAGAGTATCGCCTGACACCTCGAGCGGAATTCAATCTGCGCGCGCGGGTACTTTCCAGGGAGAACTACCGCTGGGGAAATGAGTCAGACCTGTCGCCGCTCGACCTGGCACTGGGCTGGGGTGTGATGTCCGACCAGTCGGTGCTCGACCGCATAACCATCACGCAGGCGGCACGGTGGTATTTCACCCGTTACGAGTCTCCTGCTCCGCTCCCGGACCAGGAGATCATTTACAACAGCAGTAATATGCACATGATTCCCGCCAACCCGTGGGTTCGCAAGAAGCTGAAGGAAATCCGCAAAGGAAACGTCGTGCGCCTTAAAGGGAAACTGGTCGACGTTGATGCGGATTCCGGATTTCACTGGCGCACCTCGATGCGCCGCGACGACACCGGAAATGGTTCGTGTGAGATCTTTTACGTCGAGGACCTGTACATCGAAGAAAGTTGATTTTGTTTCACCAACTGGGCGAAACTGGCGACCAATGGCTGAAGAAAACATCAAACCATTTGTAGCGCCCTGCCGGGAGCTTGAGCGGGGTGCGCCTTTGAAATGGCTCAGGGCCGGTTGGCAGGATTTTCGGTCGGCCCCCGGTTTGAGCCTGGCATGGGGCGGTTTCTGCTGGTTCCTTTCAACCGTCGTGACCCTGGCGGCCTGGAAAATGGGGGGCTGGGTGCTCTTGCTGAGCATGCTATCCGGATTTATTTTTGTTGCGCCGCTGCTCGCTTTCGGAATGTATTCCGTCAGTCGCCAACTGTGCCTTGGAAACAAGCCCACGCTGCTGTGGACCCTCAAAGCCGCGCGCAAGCCGTTTACCAACTCGATGGTCTTTACCCTGGTTTTACTGATCATTTTCCTGCTATGGGCACGGGCAGGGACCATGGTTCACATTTTTTTCCCCAGTGACGGGGCGGTAAAACTGGAGAATCTGCTGCTTTACCTGGGGGTGGGTTCGGCCATCGGGTCACTGTTCGCGTCGATCTGTTTTGCGGCCAGTGTTTTTTCGCTGCCGTTTATCGCCAACCGTGATGCGGACGTGATCACGGCCGTCGTTTCCAGTATCAACGCGGTGCTGCGGAACCGGTGGGTCATGCTCAGATGGGCTCTGGTGATTGTCTTTCTGACCGCCGTGGGTTTCGCTACCGCGCTGGCAGGATTTATTCTGATTATCCCCCTGCTGGGTTACGCAACATGGCACGCTTATCGTGATGCCCTGGATGTAAGCGACTGGCCTGTTTTACCCAGTGCCGTTAAAAATTAACCGACAAATTCAAAAAAAAGGCAGGCAAAAAGCCGGCCTTTAAAATTGCAGCTCAGAATTCAAGTGTGACCCACTCGGGCCGGAGCCCTTGAACACAGAAAATTGGGGGGGACTGTGCGTGGGTCACCTTTTAATCATACGACAGGCTCACCAGACTGCAAGGAAAATGTTTTAAATCCCCAACCTTTTATGCATCAGAGGACTGGTCGTGGTGTATTGCAACCGGACTTTCTGTTCAGGGTGAACGTGATGCTGGACCGCAAATGCCGCCAGGGCAGCCTCGTGAAAGCCGCTAAGGATGAGCTTTTTCTTACCCGGGTAGGTATTGATGTCGCCCACGGCGAAAATTCCCGGAACACTGGTCTGGAATTTTTCCGTGTCGACGCGAACCTGTCTTTTTTCCAGATCGATACCCCAGGCGGCTATGGGTCCGAGATTGGGCGAGAGGCCCCAGAATACGTAAACTCCGTCGGCCTCGATTCGATGTTCACCGCCGTCCGAGGAAGTGATTTCCAGGCCGCGGAAACTTGAGTTTTCCTCATATACGGCACGGACATGGCCCTGGAATTCGGCCAGGGATTCGCCGTCCACCAGGGCTTTCATGCGCTTCACAGAGTCCGGTAGGGCCCGGTATTCATCACGCCGGTGCACCAATGTTATTTTTTTTGCACTGCCGTGCAACTCCAGGGTCCAGTCCAGTGCGGAATCGCCGCCGCCAAGAATGACGATATTTTTTCCCTCCAGCTTTTCAGGTTCCCGGACCCGGTAGTGTATCTTCCGGTTTTCCCATTCCTCCGCGCCGCGCACTCTCAGGCGGCGTGGCTGAAAAGCCCCCAGGCCGGCGGCCAGGATAACCGCAGCGGTATCGAAACAGGTACCGGCTGAAGTTTCCAGGCTGAAGCGGCCATCAGGATTCTGTTCCAGGCGCGTAACGGTCTGTCCCAGGTGAAATTCAGGCTTGAAAGGCCGGGATTGCTCCAGCAGGCGGTCAATGAGTTCCTGTGCCCCGCAAACCGGAAGCGCTGGAATATCATAAATGGGTTTGTCGGGATAGAGCTCCGTGCACTGCCCCCCCACCTGCGGCAGCGAATCCACGACGTGGGCGTGGATGTCCAGCAAACCCAGTTCGAAAACCTGGAACAGGCCGCAAGGGCCGGCGCCGATGATTACAACATCTGTTTTTATAGTCATGCTCAACCTGCTTTGTACTATTCTACCAACCGGGGTTTTGCGTCGGCCCCCGACCTGCTAACTTGGGTTGAAGTTCAGAGATTCAAGCTGCATGGTGCATCGTAATGGGCAATGAAAGGAAAATCGGGCTCCATCCTTCGTGGAAATCACGGCTGGCTGGCGAGTTCGAGCAATCGTACATGGTGTCCTTGAGACAGTTCCTGCTGGAGCGCAAACGCTCTGGCGCTGTCATCTACCCGCCGGGAGACCGGATTTTCAATGCGCTGAACTCCACTCCGTTTGACGCGGTGAAAGTCGTGATACTGGGGCAGGATCCCTACCACGGTCCGGGACAGGCGCACGGCTTGTGTTTCTCGGTCCAGGAGGGCGTCGTCATTCCGCCATCATTGGTGAATATCTACAAGGAACTGTCGGCTGACCTCGGCGTCGAAGCCCCGGCAAGAGGCAATCTTCAGAACTGGGCGGAGCAGGGTGTCCTCTTGCTCAATGCCGTTTTGACCGTGGAGCGCGGACAGGCGGGCGCACACCAGGGAAAGGGCTGGGAGCGCTTTACGGACCGGGTAGTTGGCGAGCTCAACGAAAGCCGTGACGGTATCGTGTTCATGTTGTGGGGAAGTTATGCCATGAAAAAAGGCTCCGTGATAGACAGGGACCGGCACCTGGTCCTGACTGCACCACACCCCTCCCCATTATCGGCACACCGGGGCTTTTTTGGCTGCAGGCATTTCTCCCGTGCAAACGACTGGCTGGAACAACACGGCCTGGAACCGATTGTCTGGGCCTGAAAAGAGTCTCGCTTCGCTAGACTTTCCCAACAGGGGTCGGCTGCTGCTCTGCGCCGCTTAACCGCTGAATGACTTCAGCGTGTCGTCAATCGGCATCCAGTCAACATGGGCGTCAAAAAATGAATTTGCCTGCGGCTTGCGATCGATGGGGTCGTCGATGCAGCCGAGGGCAACGTGGGTTTCATGTGGCCACCGCTTGGATTCAAACAGCATGGAACTGCCGCAGGTTTTACAGAAACCGCGACGCGCCCCGGAAGAGGACAAGTACCAGGTCAGGTGATGGTCGCCCGAATTGAGGATGAAATGGTCGCTTTCAAACCCCACCCAGGTGACGTAGCCGGCGCCGTGGGCACGGCGGCACATGGCGCAATGGCAGTGCGCACACCACTTGCTGGGAAGCAGGACTTCAAAACGGATGGCGCCGCAGAGGCAACCGCCCTTGACTGTTGGGTGTTCACTCATGATGGGCTCCTCAATTTGTCAGGAGGTATGACGCCAGCCTGATCCACATGAGCAACAGGAGCAGGCAACTGATGAAGTAGACGATAAAACGGTGCATCACGCGGTTATAAGTGCAATGAACCACGCTGTGTATCACGCGCAGAATGACGAAGCCCCAGGCCAGCTGAACCAGCAGTGCGTCCTGGATCAGCAGCAATATCATCAACATGACCGCAAGGTAAAAAAGTATCGGCATCTCGAACAGATTTTTCAAATTGTTCGACGCCGCGGCGGACGCGGTCAGCAGCCGGTGGGCTGCCGCACGGTCCTTGAGGTCATCGGGGTCAATTTTCTTGAGCTTGATTTCCGGAATACGCACTGCAAAAAGATAAATCCAGACCAGGAATGTCAGGAAAACCATCACGAGAAAAGGCAGCAGGATCGGGTTGAAAGACATCAGAATTCCCAGGTTTCAATCGCCCTTTCAGTTTACCAGATGCTCGAGGAAGCGGCCCGGCATTTTGAACGTGCCCGCGTTGTCAACGCATGTCCGAAACTTTATGAGGTTCGCCATCATCGGGCGCATCGGATCCCATGCTTCGGCCCGCCAAACGCTGTCATTTGCACTCAGTCGCATACTCTCAACTACCGATGCAGGGTTCATTTCGATATCATGCCAAGTCTGGATTAATATCCTGTTAACCAACTCGCTGTATAATAGGCGGCTTAACGAAAACACATCAGCCAAGGAATAAAAATATGAGCTACCGTCACGTCAAATTCCCCGAATCCGGACAGAAAATTTCCATCAGGGATAACAAACTTGTTGTTTCAGATAATCCTATCCTGGGGTTCATCGAGGGCGACGGAATCGGCCCCGACATCACCAGGGCCGCGATGCGGGTCTGGGACGCTGCGGTTGAAAAAGCATTTGGCGGCAAAAAGAAGGTGCACTGGGCTGAGTTGTACCTTGGCGAGAAGGCTGCCGGGATTTATGACGGTGACTATTTCCCGGCAGAAACGCTTGAAGCCATCAAGGAACTGGTCGTTGCCATCAAGGGCCCTCTGACCACCCCGATCGGTGGCGGTTTCCGTTCGCTCAACGTTTCGCTGCGCCAGGAACTTGACCTGTATGCCTGCGTGCGCCCGGTGCAATATTTTGACGGCGTGCCGTCGCCAATGAAGCGGCCCCAGGACGTTGATGCAGTCATTTTCCGTGAAAATACGGAGGATGTTTACTGCGGTATCGAGTACCAGTCAGGTACTCCCGAGAATGAAAAACTTGCGAAATTCCTGCGCGAAGAAATGGGCGCGGAGTTTTTCGAGGGGGCGGGCCTGGGTATCAAGCCCATATCTCCTTTCGGTTCCAAACGCCTGGTGCGCAAAGCAATTCAGTACGCGATCGATAACGGGCGCGACAGTGTGACCCTGGTGCACAAGGGCAACATCATGAAGTTCACGGAAGGTGCATTCCGCAACTGGGGCTATGAACTGGCCCGCGAAGAGTTTGGCGACAGGACCATCACCGAGGATGAGCTTTGGGAGAAGCATGATGGCGAGCAGCCGGAGGGCAAGATCGTCATCAAGGATCGCATCGCGGACATCATGTTCCAGCTGATGCAGTTGCGACCGGCCGAATTCGGCGTACTGGCCACGATGAACCTGAATGGCGATTATCTTTCCGATGCACTGGCTGCCGAAGTCGGCGGAATGGGCATTGCCCCGGGCGCCAATATGGCCGATCACATCGGGGTGTTCGAAGCCACGCATGGCACCGCACCCAAGTACGCCAACCTCGATAAGGTCAATCCCAGTTCCTTGATGTTTTCGGGCTGCATGATGTTTGATTACATCGGTTGGCGTGAAGTTTCTGCACTCATTAACCAGGCTTTTGCCAAAACCATTGCGGCCGGCATTGTAACCTATGATTTTGCCCGCCAGATGGAAGGTGCTACCGAGGTTTCGACTTCCGGATTTGCCGACGCCCTTATCGAGCGGCTCTGACCACTTACCGTCAGTCTCACGCAAGGCTGTGAAGACGGGTTTTTTCAAGGCAGTGAAACATTGCCTTTCGCTGCCTGATCCCTTGCGCAAATGCTCAGCCGTTTTTGAGCTGGCGGAAGCGGTGGAACAGTCTTTGCTTGATTGGGATCCTCAAAGCCCGGTGGAGCCCATCGGGCCGCCCGGTCGTCCCTTGCTGCCGGAACTTGTTGATGCTTCACGCGTTCCCCGCCGCCGGCTCGGTAGCGACAGGGGCAGGGCGGCACTGGTTCATGCGATTGCCCATATTGAATTCAATGCGATCAACCTCGCGCTGGATGCGGCTTACCGGTTCAGAGCAATGCCTCCGGACTACTACCGGGACTGGGTTTCGGTGGCGGCAGACGAAGCCAGGCACTTCAGTTTGTTACAAAAGCGCCTGCATCAGCTGGGGAGCGGATATGGCGAATTTCCAGCGCACAACGGATTGTGGGAGATGGCTGAGAAGACGGCGGAACGCTGCCTGGTTCGAATGGCGCTGGTGCCCCGGGTGCTCGAAGCCAGGGGTCTGGATGTCACGCCCGGAATGATTGAACGGCTTGATGCCGTTGGTGATCATGAAACCATCGCAGCGCTGGAGATCATCCTCGCAGAAGAGGTCCGCCACGTGGCCATTGGGACCCGATGGTTTCGATATTGTTGCCAACAGGAAGGCCTGGATCCTCTCACCACGTTCCTGGCCCTGGTTAAACAGCACTACCCGGGAACCCTGCGTGGACCTTTTAACTTGCCCGCCAGATTCGAAGCAGGATTTTCACCCGAGGAATTGGAGGCTCTGACCTCCGGTCTTACTGAAACCCTGGCCTAGATGGGTTTTGAAACGACGCCCTGTGGCGAAACCTCCAGGTAACTCCCTTCGGCATACCAGTCCGCCAGAACAAAGCGTTCCGCGCTGACGCCTTCCAGATCAACCGTGTGGCGCGCCGGCCGATGAGTGTGCCCGTGTATCATTTGCGTCACATTATGTGCCCTGAATGCCTCAGAAACGGCGCCGGGGTTTGTATCCATGATATCCATCGAAGCAGATTCGGTGTGCGTCCTGCTGATGGCGCGTGCACCTTGCGCGATTTTGAGCCGTTCAGAAACCGGCAGCGCCAGCATCGAGGCCTGCCATGACGGATTGCGCGATTGTTGCCGGAAGGCCTGGTACTCCAGGTCATCCGTGCACAGCGAATCACCATGAAGCAGCAGTGTGGGCGTGCCGTAAAAGTCAGCTACCCAGGTTTCCGGCAAAAGTTCCAGCCCGGCCCTCGTGGCATAGCTGTTGCCCAGCAGGAAGTCCCGGTTGCCGTGCATGAAATAACAGCTTACATCAAAGTCTTTCAGGGACGCCGTGGCATCGGCGACTTTGACTGCTGTCGCTGACAGGGCGTCATCCCCGATCCAGAATTCGAACAGGTCGCCCAGGATGTAAACGGCATCGGCCGAGCGAGCCGTGCCGGACAGAAAGGTCAGGAGCCATTCCGTCCGGTCAGGTGCCTTGTCCTCGAGATGCAGATCTGAAATGAATAATGTTCTCTGCATCAACCTTCGATGATTTCAATATTGTCGATGGTCACAGGCTCTACCGGAACATCGGCGAATTGTCCCTGGGTCTCGGTGGCGACGAACCGGATTTCATCGACGACTTCCATACCGGATATCACGCGGCCGAACACTGCATATCCCCAGTCACGTGAACTGGCTCCGCCGCTATAGTCGAGGTTGGTGTTGTTCTGAACGTTGATGAAGAATTGCGCTGTGGCGGAATGCGGGTCATTGGTGCGGGCCATGGCGATGGTTCCGCGCATATTGGACAAGCCGTTACCGGCCTCGTTCAGAATCGGCTCACCCGTCGCCTTTTTCTGCATGTCCGGAGTGAACCCGCCGCCCTGGATCATGAAGCTGTCGATAACGCGATGAAATATCGTGCCGTCGTAGAATCCGTTTTTGGCGTAGTTGATGAAATTCTCGACAGTTGCAGGCGCTTTATCGGCATAAAGCTCCAGTTGTATATCACCCATGCTGGTGTGAATCATGGCCTGCGGATTGCCCTGCGCGGCAAGGCCCGGTGAAAAAATAATGCAGGCAAAAAGAATAAATGACGCCAGCACGGAAAGGATACCTTGGTGTTTACGCATGATTGTGGTCTCGCTTCAAAGGGATGTACAAAATCAAATGATACTGGTGCTTCAAAGGCGCGGCCAGTACTTTAGCGGCGGGCGCAAATTTCCGCTGCTCCACGGGCCGATAAGTTCCCGATTCATGGTATAATTCGCTGCTTGGCAAATGCATTTTTCAACCCCGATTTTGCGCAGAAGTAACGTGAATTAAAATAACTATAAAACAATAAGTTAAAAGATATTCGGAGAATAAATCTAAGATGGCAGAACTCGCCAAAGAAGTGCTTCAGGTAAACCTCGAAGACGAAATGCGCAAGTCCTACCTGGACTATGCAATGAGCGTCATCGTTGGGCGCGCGCTTCCCGACGTAAGGGATGGCCTCAAGCCGGTACACCGCCGTGTTTTATTTGCGATGAGCGTGCTGGGCAACGACTGGAACAAGGCCTACAAGAAGTCGGCCAGGGTCGTGGGCGATGTCATCGGCAAGTACCACCCCCACGGTGATACGGCGGTTTACGACACCATCGTCAGGATGGCCCAGCCCTTCGCCATGAGATACATGCTGGTCGACGGCCAGGGCAACTTCGGTTCCGTGGATGGCGACGCGGCTGCCGCGATGCGCTACACGGAAGTCCGCATGTCGCGGCTCGCGCACGAATTGCTTGCGGATCTGGATAAGGAAACCGTCGATTTCATTCCCAATTACGACGAAACAGAGCTCGAACCACGGGTCATGCCGACCCGCGTTCCCAACCTGCTGGTCAACGGTTCTGCCGGTATCGCAGTCGGCATGGCCACCAATATTCCGCCGCATAACCTCAACGAGGTCATCAACGCGACCGTCGCCCTGATCGACAACCCGGAACTCTCCGTCGATGAGTTGATGGAATACCTGCCGGGGCCCGATTTTCCGACCGCAGGAGTGATCAACGGCGCACTGGGGATTCACGAGGCTTATCACACGGGCCGTGGCCGGATCTACATGCGTGCGCGTTCCCATATTGAGACCAACGAGTCATCCGGCAAGCAGTCGATCATCGTTACCGAGCTTCCCTACCAGGTTAACAAGGCCCGCTTACTGGAAAAAATCGCGGAACTGGTAAAGGAAAAGAAACTCGAGGGGATCACCGAGCTTCGGGACGAGTCCGACAAGGACGGCATGCGGGTCGTGATCGAATTGCGCCGGGGCGACGTGCCTGAAGTTATTCTGAATAACCTGTTCAAGCAGACCGCGATGCAAAGCGTTTTCGGCATCAACATGGTGGCCCTGGTCGAGGGCCAGCCGCGCCTGCTCAACCTGCAACAGATTCTGAGTGCATTCATCGGCCACCGCCGGGAAGTAGTGACGCGCCGCACGCTGTTCGAACTTCGCAAGGCGCGTGACCGGGCCCATGTCCTGGAGGGACTAACGGTTGCCCTGGCGAACCTGGATGAAGTGATCGAACTGGTCAAGGCCTCGGCCACACCGGCTGAAGCAAAATCACGCCTGCTGGCCCGCCTGTGGGAGCCCGGCCTGGTCAAGGCCATGTTGGGGCAGGGCGGTGGCGAAACATCGCGTCCTGAAGGACTTGAGCCGCAATACGGGCTGCAGGAGTCGCAATACCAGCTTTCCCCTGTCCAGGCGCAGGAAATTCTGAACATGCGCCTGCACCGGTTGACCGGTCTGGAGCAGGAAAAGCTCACCAGGGAATACGAAGAACTGCTGGACGGTATTCGCGCGCTGTTGCTGATTCTCTCTGAGCCTGCCCGCCTGATGGAGGTGATCCGCGACGAGCTCATCGCCATCCTGGAACAATTCGGTGATGAACGGCGCACGGAAATCCTCCAGAACCGCCTGGATCTGAGCCTCGAAGACCTGATCACCGAGGAGAACGTGGTCGTGACGCTGTCGCATGGCGGTTATGCCAAGTCGCAACCGCTTGACCGTTACCAGGCACAGCGCCGCGGCGGCACCGGCAAATCCGCGACGAAAATCAAGGACGAAGATTTTATTGAACGGCTGTTTGTCGCCAATACCCACGACATGCTGCTGTGTTTCACCAGTCGCGGCAGGATTCACTGGCTGAAAGTCTATGAATTGCCGCAGGCGAGCCACGTCAGCAGGGGTAAACCCATCATTAACCTGTTGCCGTTGGAGAAGGATGAGCGGGTTAACGCGGTATTGCCGGTGCGCGAATATCCAGACGACCTGTTCGTGTTTTTCGCCACACGCAAAGGCATCGTGAAGAAAACTCCGCTTTCCGAGTACTCCCGCCCTCGCGCCAACGGCATCTGGGCGATTGACCTGCCGGATGGCGATGAACTGGTGAACGTCAGCCTGACCGACGGAAACCAGGACATCATGCTGTTTTCAAGTTCCGGAAAATGCATCCGTTTCGCCGAAAGCGATGTTCGCTCCATGGGCCGCGTGGCCCGCGGCGTGATTGGCATCCGCGTGCCCAAAAAACAGCAGGTTGTGTCCATGCTGGTGGTCGGTGATGGAGATGTGCTCACGGTCACCGAGAATGGCTATGGCAAGCGCACGGCAATGGACGATTATCCGCGCCAGGGCCGGGGCGGCCAGGGTGTTATCGGTATTGCAACATCGGAGCGCAATGGCGCCTTGATTTCTGCGATCCAGGTAACCGGAGAAGACGACATCATGTTGATTTCCGATGGTGGCTCACTGGTTCGCACCAACGCCGGCGAAATATCCACGCTCGGCAGAAATACCCAGGGCGTCACGCTGATTCGTTTACGCCAGGAAGAGAAGCTGGTAGGGCTGGAGCGAATCGAGCCGGAAGATGAAGTTGAGGTTGAGGTTGTAGGCGAAACCTAGTCCCGGGTAGCAACAGCAACCGGGGCGGCGCCGGAAACCCGGAATAGCAATCGGCCTTGCCTAATCCAAAAGCCTGGTAACGACAAAAGCGCCGCGCAGATCACCTTCACTGAAGCCGGTGGCTTTGTCATCCGGATAGAGTTCAGCCAGCTTTTCGGCAACTGGCGGCGCAATATTGGTGCCGTGGCACTGCAGGCAAAGACCGCCGGTGGGAATGGCCTTCATGTACCGGAACTCGCGGCCCTTTTCCGTTTCTGCGACCTGGTGCCAGCTAAGTTTGCCGGCTGGTTCTCCGGCTTGTTTGCGGGCCTCAAAATCTGCAAGCACAGCCGCCTGCCAGTCATTTGGAGCGTTATCCGGATTGCGGTTACGGGTGCTGACCCTGGAGAGGTTGACGCCGTTGGCCAGGGATACTTCCTCACCGATGACCTTGGCCTGCGTGTTGCAGATGGTGATGGCTTCGAGCGCTCCGCCTGAATGCATGGCCGCCTTCAGTTCCGACTTAAGCGCACCCGCATATTCCGCCGTTGCCTGGTTAGCCCAGTCCAGTTCAGCCGTCTCGTCGTAACCCACACACGCTGTGGGAACCATTAGTGAGGAAATCATTCCTGTGATACACAGTGCAAGAAGGGCGTTTTTCATGTCGGCATATCCTGGTCAGTCATGAACGATGATGTCTTTTGTCATCACGGTTTCTGCAACGAGCGAATTGGTCACCAGGCAGACGTGGTCTGATTTTTCGATCAGGCGTTCGGCTTTATTCACGTCGGTGCCGGCCGGTACATGCAGGGTGACGTGGACATGGAACGCGGTGAAACGGGTAACCTTGTCCACCCGGTCAAGGATGCCATCGACCTCGCACCGAACCGATTTCCACTCAAAATGCGAACCCCGCGCCACGGCTCGGAACGTGAGTATGAAACAATCTGCCACGGACGCGACCATCAGGGTTTCCGGCGACCAGAGGTCGCCGGGGCCGCCAAATTCGGGCGGCGCCAGGGATGGAATCGTCTCCAGGCCTTTACTGTCAACGCTGATGATGCCCTCGGCCGGGGCATCTGCACTGACCACGTAGTGGTGAGGATAGTCTTGCATCGCCGTTCCTGTTTATGGCTCTAAAAGATTATTCCCCGTGTCGCCGGATGATCAATTGACCCTAATCAAGCTTTGCGGATGGCAGCGAGCACGTGTTCCGCGCTACTGACCCTGAACTCGCCGGGACTTTCGACGAACAAGTGTTTTACCACGCCGTCTTCGGCCACGAGGGCGAAACGCTGGGAGCGGTGTCCCATGCCGAATGAAGTAGCATCGAGCTCAAGCCCCAGCGCGCGGGCAAATTCCCCGTTGCCGTCAGCCAGCATCTGAATTTTTTCCGAGCCGGCGCTTTTACCCCAGGCGTTCATGACGAATACGTCGTTCACAGCCACGAAAGCGATTGTGTCGACACCCGTGGCGAGAATGTCATCCGCGAGATCGACAAAACCGGGTAAATGCCGAACGGAACAGGTCGGTGTGAAGGCGCCCGGAACGGAGACCAGGACGACCCTCTTCCCTTCGAATAGTTCAGAGGTGGTTACGGGTACAGGGCCTTTTTCGCCCATGGTCGTCAGAGTCGCCGCGGGAATACGATCACCGGTTTGAATGGACATGATTGATGCTCCTTTCTGAATGTTTTGACCAACATGGTAACAGTCAGGCCGGAATACAAGGCAGGAAGGGGTAGTTGCAGCGGGCCGCCTGCGGCCCGAAAGTGCGTGAAAAGCTGGTGTCAGGCCGCCATGGCCTCGGAGATTGCGGTCAGAAGTATGTTGGGATTAACCGGTTTGGTGACATATTCGCGCGCGCCCTGCCGCAAACCCCAGGCCCGGTCGGACTCTCCGTCCTTGCTGGAGACGAAGATCACGGGGATGTGGCGGGTAGACTCATCCCTGCCGAGCTGCCGCTTCGCCTGGTACCCGCTCATCCCGGGCATGACAATATCCATCAGGATGACCTGGGGGTGTTCGCAGCCAGCAAGTTCGATGGCGCGCTCGCCGGATTCAGCGGTGACGATCTGGTGACCGCCTTGTTCAACGATCTGGCGCAGCCGGTAAAGCTGCGTTGGCGAGTCATCGACGATCAGTATTTTCGGCATGGTAACTCCCGCATCCTGCGAATGTTTCATCTCCAAGGGCAACAGTATGCAGTAAATCAATGATAAATGGAAAGATCAATCTTCCAAATCAGAGATTTTTATAACGGTTCGCCCGAGCGATTTTCCTTCCATCATTTCACTGAAAACCGTTTCCATGGTGTCCAGGGTCACCTCGTTCGTGATGATTTCATCCAGTAACGGTGGCTTCCATTCATGACCAAGGCGATTCCAGAGGGTGCGGCGCATTTCGATCGGACAGTTCGCCGAACTGATGCCGAGGAAACTCACGCCCCTCAGAATCAGCGGAAATACGGTGGCATTGAGGCCGTGTCCGCCCGCCATTCCGCAACAGGCAATATTGCCCCAGAGGTCAATCACCCTGCTGATTCCTGCAAGCATATCTCCGCCGACGCTGTCGATACAGCCCGCCCAACTGGCTTTTTCGAGTGGCTTCTGGCCCCAGTGCAGGTCGTGGCGGGAAATGCACTGGCTCGCGCCGAGGTGCTCCAGCCAGTCAAACTCTTCAACCTTCCCGGTGATGGCGTGCGCCTCGTAGCCGGCAGCCGTCAACAGGTTGATCGCGACGGTGCCCACACCGCCGCTGGCCCCGGTAACTACAATCGGACCCATTCCGGGAACCTGTCCATTGGCCTCCATGCGGTAAAGACTCATTGCCGCCGTGAATCCGGCCGTGCCCAGTCCCATTGCTTCACGCATGGTCAGCCTTTCGGGCAGGGGTACAACGATGTCACTGGACAGGCGCAGGTACTCCGAATATCCGCCGTCACGTACTTCGGAAAGCCCGCTGCCGTTTGCCAGGACCCGGTCGCCGACCTCGACCTGGTCGCATTTCGATTCGACTACCACGCCGGCCACATCGATGCCGCCCGCCAGCGGGTAGCGCCTGAGAATTTTCCCTTTGCCCGTGGCGGCCAGGGCATCCTTGAAATTGATGCCGGACCAGGCGACCTGGATGGTCACCTCGCCATCGCTCAGGTCTTCCAGCGAAACTGCTTCAATGCCGGATCGATATCCTTCCTCATCGTCATGGATGCGAAAGGCTCTGAAGGTATCGGGAATCTTGCTCATTTTTCTGCCTCGTCAGTTTCCGCGATGGATCGCGCGGCCGTCCAGGTGGAGGGCGGCCTCGTGGACCGCTTCGGAAAGGGTCGGATGTGCATGTATGATCCGGGCCAGATCTTCGCTCGAACCCTGGAATTCCATGGCGACCACGCATTCGGAGATCAGCTCCGATGCATTGGCGCCGATGATGTGCACGCCCAGTATCTCATCTGTTTCGGAATCGGCCAGGATCTTGACCATGCCAGCGCTGTTCCCCCCCGCGAGCGCCCGGCCGTTTGCAGCGAACGGGAATGAACCGGATCGATACGTGACGCCGGCCGACTCCAATTCCTGTTCGGTCTGTCCTACCCAGGCGATTTCAGGGTCCGTGTAGACCACCCATGGCACCGTATCGAAATGGATATGTGCGGGTTTGCCGGCGATCAGCTCAGCCACGGCGATCCCTTCTTCGGATGCTTTGTGGGCCAGCATCGGGCCTCGCACGCAGTCGCCGACGGCCCAGACCCCGGGTACAGAGGTCCTGGACTGGTCGTCCACTTCAATCTGGCCGCGATCCGTCAGGCGGACACCGGAATCCTCGCTCAATAGTCCGTCGGTAAAAGGCTTACGGCCGACGCTGACCAGCAGTCGGTCAAACGTATGCGTGCTCTCTCCCTTGTCGCCTTCAACCACGACGTTGACCTTGTCCTTTTTGACCCTGGCGCTTTTCACCAGGGAGCCGAGATGGATGTCCAGCCCCTGTTTCTTGAATTCACGCGCGGCCAGTTTGCTCACGTCCCTGTCGGCCAGGGCGAGAAAATCGGGGAGAGCCTCCAGCAACGTGACCTTCGATCCGAGACGGTTCCAGACCGAGCCGAGTTCCAGGCCGATGACTCCGGCGCCGATGACGCCCAGCGTTGCCGGCGCCTGGTCAAAATCCAGCGCGCCCACATTGTCGACGATGAATTTACCGTCAAATTCCACGTTGGGTATCTGGATGGGCACGGAACCGGAAGCAAGAATAACGTTGTCGGCATCAAGGCTGAACGTCTCGCCGCCTTCTGCAGGGGTGACTTCTACACGCTTTCCCGCTTTCAGTATTCCTTTGCCATGGTGGAACGTGACCTTGTTGCCCTTCAGTAATTGGCTGACGCCGCCGGTCAGTTTCTTAACCACACCGTTCTTGCGTGCGATCATTGTCGGCACATCGATTCCGGCATCCTTCACGCTGATGCCATGATCGCCGAATTCATGCTGCAGATGGTGAAAATGCTTGCTCGAGTCAAGCAATGCCTTGGAAGGAATGCAGCCCACGTTCAGGCAGGTGCCGCCGGGCGAGGCCTTGCCGTCCTTATCTGAATACATGTCGATGCAAGCGGTTTTCAGCCCCAGCTGGGCCGCGCGGATGGCCGCCACATAGCCGCCTGGACCACCACCAATTACGATAACGTCAAACTTGTCTGCCATGGTTCTGTTTCCTGATTAGAGTCCCAGCAACAACCGTGCCGGGTCTTCGAGTGTTTCCTTGACCGCGACCAGGAACTGGACCGCGTCCTTGCCGTCAATGAGACGGTGGTCGTAGCTGATGGCCAGGTACATCATCGGCCTTGCAACGATTTCGCCATCAATAACGACCGGGCGGTCCTTGATCGTGTGCATGCCAAGGATCGCGCTCTGTGGCGGGTTCAGAAGCGGTGTCGAAACCAGCGACCCGAACACGCCGCCGTTGGTGATGGAAAAAGTGCCGCCTTGCAGGTCTTCCAGTGAAATCGATCCATCGCGGGCTTTTTGTGCGTAGTGCGCGATGGCCAGCTCGATATCGGCCAGGCTCATGCTCTCCGCATTGCGCAGAACCGGAACCATCAGGCCGCGGTCGGTCGAGACGGCAATTCCGATGTCCTGGAAATTGTGATAGACGATGTCGTCCCCGTCCATGGATGCGTTCACCACGGGGTGTTTGCGCAGCGCCTCGCTACAGGCTTTCACGAAAAACGACATCAGGCCGAGCTTTATGCCGTGTTGTTTGGTGAACAGTTCCTGGTATTTCCGCCGCAGGTCCATCACGGCTTTGAGGTCCACTTCGTTGAATGAAGTCAGGATGGCGGCGGTATTCTGTGCTTCTTTCATGCGTTCCGAAATAACGCGCCGTAAACGGGTCATCTTGACACGTTCTTCCTGCCGCGAGCCGCCGCCCTTGACGAAATTGATCACATCGCCCTTGGTGACGCGCCCGCCGCGACCGGTGCCTTCCAGATTGGATGGATCAACTTTTTCCTCCTCGGCAACCCGGCGTGCGGCAGGACTGAGCCTGGGTGATTCCGCCGACTTTGCAGGCGCTGCGACCGGCGGAGCCTGGGGCGCTGCTTCCGCGGCAGGATCCGTGGTCTCAGCTGCGGCAGCCTCGACCGGCCCTTCCTTGATCACGGCAATCACCTGGTCGCTGTTGACGGTGTCGCCTTCCGCCGCGAGTATTTCCATGACCGTTCCGTCAACCGGCGCAGGAACTTCCAGCACGACCTTGTCTGTCTCTAAATCGACCAGGTTTTCGTCACGATGAATCGTTTCCCCTGGCTTTTTATGCCAGCCGGCAATAGTCGCGTCTTCAACAGACTCTGGAAGCACGGGTACTTTTACTTGGATAGTCATGAAACGGGTTCCATTTTAGATAATTCGTTGGATGGTAAAATGGCCTCGTTGACCAGCGCCTGCTGTTCCTCGAGGTGCCGGGTAAAGTAGCCCACAGCCGGCGAGGCGGAGTGCGGGCGGCCCACATATTTCAATTCATGCTGTTCCGAAATGCAGGCTTGCAGGTGATGCCTGATCTGATACCAGGCGCCCTGGTTCTGGGGTTCTTCCTGGCACCAGACAACCTCGGTCGCATTGGGAAACTCTTCCACGAAGCCGCGCAGGTTGTTCTCGGGGAAGGGGTACAGTTGTTCGACGCGCATCACGGCTACCTCACGAATGTTCTCCGCGTCGCGTTTCTCGGCCAGTTCGTAATAGACCTTGCCGGAGCAGAAAACCACGCGCTTGATTTCCGCGGCATCCCCCGGCCCGCGGTCACCAATTACCAGCTGGAATTTACCTTCTGTAAGCACTTTCAGCGCTGACGTGGCTGCCTTGCTGCGCAGGAGACTCTTGGGTGTCATCACGATCAACGGTTTGCGGGTGGGTTGCAGCACCTGCCGTCGAAGCAGATGAAACATCTGGGCCGGTGTCGACGGCACGCAAACCTGGATGTTCTGGTTGGCACAAAGTTGCAGAAACCGTTCCAGCCTGGCGCTCGAATGCTCCGGACCCTGGCCCTCGTAACCATGGGGCAGCAAAAGGGTCAGCCCGCACAGACGGCCCCACTTGGTTTCGCCAGATGTAATGAACTGGTCGATGACGACCTGGGCTCCGTTGGCGAAATCGCCGAACTGGGCTTCCCACACCACCAGTGTATCCGGTGCGGCCGTGGCGTAACCATACTCATAGCCAAGCACCGCCTCTTCGGACAACAGCGAGTCGATCACCGTGACCTCGAGGCCCGGGTTGATTTGTGCAAGCGGCGTCAGGGTACTGCCGTCCGCCTGGTTGTGGAGCACGGCATGACGGTGGAAAAAGGTTCCGCGGCCCGTATCCTGACCCACCAGCCGCAGCCGGGTTCCCTCATCGATCAGGGTGGCGTAGGCCATGGTTTCAGCAAAACCCCAGTCAAGCGGCAGTTCACCGGCAGCCATCCCGATTCGGTCATCGACGATCCGCTGGACCCGGTTGTGAAGTTTGAAACCGTCAGGGAGCGTTGTCAGTTGGCTGGAAAGATTTTGAATACGATCGAGCGGTACGGTGGTGTCGACATCGAACGGGCCATCCACACGATCGAAGTCGTGCCATTTGGCCGCGTATTCGTTGGTGCGGGGTTCGGTCTCGACATGGGCCACCTGCTCGCCGCGGTCCAGGTGCTCGCGGTATTCATCCATCAGTTGTTGGGGAAGGTCGCCCGAAATGATCCCCCGCTCGATGAGATCGTCGGCATATTTCTGCCGCGTGGTCTTCATGCTCCGGATTTTACGGTACATCAGCGGTTGCGTCACCGCGGGCTCGTCCGCTTCATTGTGGCCGTGGCGGCGATAACAAACCAGGTCGATAACAACGTCCCGCTTGAATCGCGTTCGGAAGTCACAGGCGATTTTCATCACGTGGTGCACCGCTTCGGGGTCGTCACCGTTGACGTGAAAAATCGGCGCGTGGACCATTTTAGCGATCGTCGTGCAATACAGGGTAGAGCGGGCGTCGTCCAGGTTGCTGGTGGTAAAGCCAATCTGGTTGTTGACAACGATGTGCAGGGTGCCGCCGACGGCGAAGCCGCGGATCTCGGACATCTGAAACAGTTCCATCACGACTCCCTGCCCGGAAAAGGATGCGTCGCCGTGGATCAGGATGGGCATGACTTTGTCGTGGGTCAGGTCCTTGCGGCGTACCTGGCGAGCACGGGCTGAGCCCAGCACGACCGGGTCGACGATCTCGAGGTGTGACGGATTGAACGCCAGGGCCATGTGCAGCGGGCCGCCGGGCGTCTGGATGTCGGAGGCAAAACCCAGGTGGTACTTGACATCGCCAGACCGGGCCTGGTTCTGTTCACTCTGGTTTCCTTCGAACTCGGCGAACAGCATCGCCGGGGATTTGCCGAGAATATTGACCAGTACGTTAAGCCGTCCGCGATGCGCCATTCCGATGACCACTTCCTCCACGCCCCGTGCGCCGGCATGGAGCATGGTTTCATGCAACAGGGGGATGAGCGCGTCGCCGCCTTCCAGTGAAAATCGCTTTTGCCCTACGTAGCGCGTATGAAGATACTTTTCCAGGCCTTCCGCGGCGGTCAGCATGTCCAGTATGCGCAACCGTTCAGCGTCATCGACGTCGTAATAGCCCTGGCCGGTTTCCAGCCGTTCCTGCAGCCAGCGGCGCTTGCGCGTGTCATTGATATGGATCGACTCGAGGCCGATGCTTCCGCAATACACCCGTTTGCAAAAAGCGATGATGTCTTTCAACTTCATACGCTCGGGCGCGAACAGGGTCGCCGTGTCGAATTCCTTGTCGAGGTCGGTCGCATCCAAACCGTGGAAAGCCGGAGCGAGATCTTCAACCGGGGAGTGGTGGGGTTGGCCGAGCGGATCGAGGTTTGCAGCCTCGTGCCCGCGTATCCGGTAAGCGGTGATCAGCTTGACGACGCTGGCTTCCTTGTAGTCCGAGAGCTCCGTGCCGGTTGAAAGGGTTGGGGCCATTCGGCCAAGGAGTTTGAACTTTTCCTGGACGCCGAGATGGCCGGTCTCGGGCTGGCCACCGTTCTTCAGGGCTGAAAAGACTTCCGCCCATTGCTGAGGAACGCTGTTTTGATCTTCCAGCCAATCTTCGTAATACGCCTCGATATAGGAAGCGTTTCCGCCGGAAAGAGATGATGAGTCGTAGAGTTCTTTCAGGTTAAAGTTCACTGTGTTCCCAGGGCCGGCGCAAACCCCCATTATAGCTGTTCAAGATAGAGATGTCCCCGGTTTACCAGATCGCACAGCAACCCGATTTCTGTTTTCGCTCCACCCGGATCCCATTGGCAGAGCCGATCCGGGTCGCACAACGTTTCGGCGAATTCGACGGAACAGGGAAACTCCGAACCGGCCGCGAAAACACGCGCATTTTCCTCTGTCTCAATCCAAAGCATGCGGGTCCAGGGGTTGTGCCGCAGAACCTGTCCGCGCCCGAGCGCCTTCAGGAGGACGGCGGGCTTGAGCCGGGATGCCGGTGGGGCCGGGTCATGGGCCAGGCGATAACGGGACAGGAAGGCGCCGAGAAAGGATGTGAATTCCTCATCGCCCAGGCCAGGTGAACGGAGAAGTTCCCCGATACGGTCCAGGGTGATTCCTTCGACTTCGCCGATGCGCCTGGCTATGCTCAAATCGGGGTCACCATAACGTCCGCCATGATCCTCTTTTTCAGACAGCCATTCACCTAAGGCCAGGATAAGTTCGGCCCTGCTCGGCGCCCGCATTCCAATCGACCAGGTCATGCAGTCATCCTGCGCCACGCCATGGTGGGCGACGCCGGGCGGCAGGTAGAGTATGTCGCCGGGTTCCAGCAGCCAGTCCTGCTCGGCGCTGAACCGGCGTAACACGTTGAGTTCACAGTCCGGCAGGAGTTCCGTTTCATAGTCTTCGGCGATTTCCCAGCGCCGGTGGCCTTCTGCCTGGATAAGAAATACATCGTACTGGTCCACGTGAGGTCCGACCGAACCGCCGGGTCCGGCAACGCTGACCATGAGGTCGTCGATCCGCCAGCGCGGCAGGAAACTGAACTCCTGCATCAGGCTTCGAAGCGGCGGGTAGTGCTTCTCCACGTCCTGGACCAGCAGGGTCCAGTTCGATTCCGGAAGTTTGGAGAAATCGGCGTCGGAAAAGGGCCCATAGCGCAGCTGCCAGTCATGCTTAGGGAAACTGCCTGTGATCAACCGTGATTCCGACAGTTCATCGCAAGCGAGCCCCGCGATGTCATTCGAATCGAGTTCCGGTGTGAAACCAGGCAGCGCCTGCCTGATCAGCAGGGGCTTTTTCTGCCAGTAGTCCGCGAGAAACTGTTCGCTAGACAGAGAAACGTTGTCGAAAATCATAGTAAGGGCCTTTTCGCTGGCGAGGCCAGCTTCCGCGGGAAGGCTGAAATTACCTGTGGTCGTCCAGGCTCATGGCCATCTGCTGCGCGTTACCCGTGTAATTCGCCGGGGCGAGAGCGAGCAGCGTCTGGCGGGCTTCATCCGGAAGGTCCAGCTGATTAATGAATGCCTCAAGATCGCCGGCGGTGATTTGTTTGCCCCTCGTCAGCGCCTTGAGCTGCTCGTAAGGGTTTTCAATACCGTAGCGGCGCATCACGGTCTGGATGGGTTCCGCCAGCACTTCCCAGCTGGCGTTGAGATCATCATCCAAACGGGCAGCATTAACCTCCAGTTTGGAAAGTCCCTTGAGCAGGGACGCCATGGCCACCACGGAGTGGCCGTAGGCGGTACCTATGACTCTCAACACCGTGGAATCGGTCAGGTCTCTCTGCCAGCGGGATACCGGCAGTTTCATCGCCAGGTGATCCAGCAGAGCATTTGCGACCCCCAGGTTACCCTCGGCATTTTCGAAATCGATAGGGTTCACCTTGTGCGGCATGGTTGACGAGCCGACCTCGCCTTCGATGGTTTTCTGACTGAAATAGCCAATGGAAATATAGGCCCAGATATCCCGGCACAGGTCGAGCAGGATCGTGTGGTAACGGACCATGGAATGGAACAATTCGGCCATCCAGTCATGGGGCTCGATCTGGGTTGTGTAGGGATTCCAGCCCAGCCCGAGAGACTCGACAAACTGCCGGGCCAGCGCCGGCCAGTCCACTTCCGGATAGGCGCTGACATGTGCATTGAAATTACCGACCGCTCCGTTGATCTTACCGAGGAACTGCTGGCGGGAAATCTGTTCCGCCTGTCTGCGCAGGCGGTGTAAAGTATTTGCGATCTCCTTTCCAAGGGTGGTCGGTGATGCGGTTTGTCCGTGGGTGCGCGAAAGCATCGGCTGCCCGGCATGACGAACGGCGAGATCCGCCAGGATGCTGTCGATATCGGCAAACAGGCCGGACATCACCATGGAATGGGCATCCTTCACCATCAATGCGTAGGAAAGGTTATTGATGTCTTCAGAAGTACAGGCGAAGTGCAAAAACTCGGCATGGCGGGCCAGTTCAGGAATTTCCGAAAACCGCTCCTTCAGGTAATACTCCACTGCCTTTACGTCGTGATTGGTGACGGACTCAATTTTCTTGACCCGCAGGGCTTCAGCCTCGTTGAACTCCAGGATCAGCTGATCCAGAAAGCGGTTGGACTGTTCAGACAAGGCAGGTAATTCCGCCAGTCCCTCATGACTTGCCAGTGACTGGAACCACCGAATTTCTACGACGATGCGCCGGTGGATCAATCCGAACTCGCTGCATATGGGACGGAGTGCGGCGGTTTTGCCGGCGTAGCGGCCATCGACGGAGGAAAGGGCGGTCAGGCTTGAAAGATTCATGCTTTGCATTCTCTCATTCTTTGTCATCCACTCCAACACGCAGTCCGATATAATCCGGTCATCTAACCGTAAATAAGTCGGAGCACGCGATGGCCGCGGGGTACAGAACAGAATACGACAGTATGGGTGAACTCCAGGTCCCCGAAGACGCGCTCTGGGGAGCCCAGACCCAGCGTGCGGTGCAGAATTTTCCGATCAGCGGTACGCGGATGCCGCGCGAATTCATACGCGCTTTGGGATTGATCAAAGGCGCCGCCGCGATGGCCAACTTTGAACTGGGTCTGTTGGGTGAAAACCGGGCAGCCGCCATTATCAATGCCTCACGCGCCGTGTCCACCGGAGGGCTGGACGGGCAGTTTCCGGTTGATGTCTTCCAGACAGGCTCCGGCACTTCGTCCAACATGAATGCCAACGAGGTGATCGCGAACCTGGCCAACCGGGAGTGTGCTACCCCGGTGCATCCGAATGACGACGTGAATATGGGGCAAAGTTCGAACGACGTCATCCCGTCGGCAATCCAGGTCAGCGCCGTACTGGTGGCGACTGAAAAACTCGTGCCGTCATTGCTGCACCTGGCCGAGACGCTGGACATCAAGTCCGAGGAACTCGAGTTCGTTGTGAAAACCGGGCGCACCCACTTGATGGACGCCATGCCAGTGACTTTCGGCCAGGAGCTGGCGTGCTGGTCGAAACAGATCCGGTCCAATATCAAGCGCATCAAGAGTGCCTTGAAGCGGATGCGCAAGCTACCTTTGGGCGGTTCAGCCGTCGGCACCGGGATCAATGCGCATCCGGAGTTCGGCCCGCGGGCCACGTCGGCGCTCGAGCGGCTGACCGCGGTCAAATTCAGGGCGTCGGCTAATTATTTTGAAGGCATCAGCTCACAGGACTCGTCGGTTGAGCTCAGCGGCCAGCTAAAGACCCTTGCCTGCAGCCTGATGAAAATCTCCAACGATTTGCGCTTGATGAACTCCGGCCCGCTGGCGGGTTTCGGCGAGATCGAGCTGCCGGCATTGCAGCCGGGTTCTTCCATTATGCCGGGCAAGGTGAATCCGGTGATTCCGGAAGCGGTGTGCATGGTTTGTGCGCAGGTCATCGGCAACGACTCCACCATAACGGTGGCGGGCCAGTCCGGTTTGTTCCAGCTAAATGTGATGATGCCCGTTGTGGCCGTTAACCTGCTACAGAGTCTCGAGATAATGGCAACCGCCAGCAACCTGCTGGCGGACAAGGCGATCGCCGGCTTCACTGTCCATAGCGACAAGATACAGTCCGTCCTGGAGCGAAACCCGGTCCTGGTGACGGCGCTGAACCCGTTGATCGGCTACGACCAGGGCGCGGCAACGGCCAAGAAGGCGTACCGGCAGGGTCGACCAATCAAGGACGTTGCTCTTGAAACTACCGGGCTCCCGGCCGAAGAACTTGATCGCCTGCTCGACCCGTTGGAATTGACCAGGGGCGGCATTCCGGGCAAGCCGGAAGAAGACGAGAATCTCTAACTATCGGTGGCCCTGTGCCGCATCCACAAGGCGCCCGCCAGGAACACTGCCGAGACGATCAATCCGGCAAGCATCTGGGTAGAGAACAGACGGTCCAGGATATTGGCCACGGTAGGGGCATGATCGAATACCCCGGTCATGGGGACACCCAGTGTCAGCATGGCCTCACCATCGTTCACACCGACGGAGAAAATGGCCGGGCTGTTAGCCACCCACTCACCGATCAGTCCGAACAGGCTGGCGTTGAATGTAAAGGTTTTGAGAAAAGCGATCCAGACCTGCAGGATGGCAAATACTACGGGTGGCAATACGGCGAACAGCAGCGGGATACGCGGTGCGAAGGAAGAAACCAGCAGCAGCCAGGAATACATGGGTAAAAACCAGATCGAAGCCGCCAGGTAACTGACCAGCAGTATGCCCCAGGGCTTCAAAGGGTTGATCACGGACAGGAACAGCGTCCATGGATTTTCTCCGACCGATAGAACCATCAGGGAGGCAATTCCGGCCATCAAAATCTGGGTCAGAATGAAGATCGCCCAGAATATCAGCGGCGCCAGCACCATGGCGGATAACAGTTTCGATGCGATCGTCAGCGTGTCGCTGGCAGGCAGGGATTTCCAGAACAGGATGCTGCGATCTTTGCGATCGTCATAGAGTGCGCCAAGCAGGTAGAAAAACACGACGAAGGCCAGCACCCCGGTAAAAAAGACGGAACTGCCCAGGATCACTTCATGTCCATGGTCCGCACGAAATTCAGCTGTCTGGCTGGCCAGCAGTCGAACCGCTTCCTTGAATGTGTACAGCTCATTGTCAAAATGAGCAGTGGTGAATATCGACATCAGGAGAAATGTGATGCAGAGGCCGCCGATCACCAGTGGAGTGGTCCGGAAAGCGCCCTTGTTTTCCCAGAATTCGCGACGGATCAGGGCGATCAGGCGGTTCATGATTTGCCTCCTTTCATGGTGGCAACAAACAGGTCGGCAACACTGGGTGTGTGAAGTTCTCCGAGGGTCTTCAATTGTTCACGCCCGACGCTGTCGTAAAGAAAGATATGCCTTCCAAATAGTTCGCGTTCGTACAGAGGCTTGAGATTCCTGGCCTGTTCGACATTTTCCGGCCGGACCATCAACTCGGTGTAACGGCTTTCCACGTCTTCCATCGAAGTGTTCAGCGCAATCTTGCCATCCTGGATGAAAATCAGGTCGGTCAGGATGTGTTCGACTTCTTCGACCTGGTGAGTCGTGATCAGAATGGTGCGCTGTTCATCGAAGTAATCGTTCAGCAGGCTGGTGTAGAACTGTTTGCGGTACAGAATATCGAGGCCGAGTGTGGGTTCATCGAGCACCAGGAGTTTGACATCGATAGCCATCACCAGTGCGAGATGCAATTGCGCTACCATTCCCTTGGAAAGCTGTTTGACCTTGTGATCCATCGTGATCTTGGTTTGCGCCAGGTACTCCATGCAGGTTTCGCGCGAAAACCCCCGGTGAATTTTTTCGGTTACGTCAATCAGTTGCCAGACTCTGATCCAGCGGGGGAGAACAGCCACGTCAGCAATGAAGCAGACGTCTTCCATCAGCGCAGCACGATCGCGTGATGGGTCTTTCCCCATAACTGAAAGCTGTCCATCGAAAGTGGCCAGCCCCAGGATCGCTTTCAAAGCTGAAGTCTTGCCGGCCCCATTTGGGCCAATCAGGCCGACGATCCGGCCGGGTGGGATCTCAAGGTCGATGCGGTCTACAGCAACCGTACGGCCATAGCGCTTGGTCAACCCGCGCGCGGAAATGATGGGTGTCATCGGTTGTCGCTCTCTTTCTTGATGGCGTTTGCGAGCAAATCTTCGATGCTCAGGCCAAGTTGCTCGATACGGCTGAGCATCGCGGGCCATTCATCGTTGAGAAATTTACTGCGCTCTGAAGCAACCAGGTTTTTTCTGGCGCCGTCGCGTACGAACATGCCCAGTCCCCTGCGTTTCTCGACCAGGCCGTCATCGACCAGTGCCTGGTAGGACTTTGAGACTGTAATGGGATTCAGTTGAAACTCTGAGGCAACCGTGCGCACTGAAGGCAGGGCATCTCCCTCGGCAAGCGTACCGTCGAGAATCATCGCTACCGTTCGCTCTTTCAATTGCCAGTAGATGGGCTGGCTGTCATTCCAGTGTGTGGACATGGTTGGGTTGTCTCTGCCGCTTTGTTGCGGATCAACGATTGCGGAAAAGAAACAGGCTCATCCTGAAGCCCTTGTTCTTCCCGCCTTCAGTGGTGCCCGTGGCGGGCATTTCCACCGGTGGATTTGAAGCCTGGAGTGTGCCGTCCTGGCCCTTATTGATGGCTGTTCCGCCAATTCCTGCGAGGGAAGTAATCACCAGCAAAAGCGCGGCGAAAGCGGCCAGACGGTTTGAAATACGAAATTTGTGGCTTCTGGTTATTGGCAACATGATCGTTTCCGGTTTTCGATGTTGATGTGTTTACTTAGTGTTGTAGTGAAGTATAACACCATCATCGTGAATTGCAAGCGTTTTGAGAAAAGGAATGGAGATATCTATTCGCAGCGCCGGATTTCGGGCATGCAAACGAGACGCCGTCGTTGCCATGCAGGTGAGATTGGGGGACAATTCGCCACTCACTTTTCAGACTGCGGCCTCTTCCGGGAGGGCGCTTTATTCTATTAACCAAGGAGTATTGATTAAATGAAATCAACCTACATCAAGGGTGTGCTGTTGTCAGCAGCGCTTCTGAGCGGTAGCGCACTTGCTGCGGAACTCGAAACAGATGCCCAAAAACTGGGTTACATCATCGGTATGGACATCGGGGCTTCGCTGAAGCAGCAGGGCGGCGACCTGGATCTCGATTCCCTGATCAATGCCATCAGGGCTACCTACAACGGTGAGCCGCTGGCGATGACGCCGGAAGAAGCGGCGGCAGTTCGTGAAGACTTCATCGCAGCCAGACGCGCTGAAGCAGAGTCGGAACGCCAGAACATGGCGGCCATCAATGCTGCCGAGGGCGACAAATTCATGCTTGAGAACGGAGTAAGAGAGGGTGTCCAGATGACGGATTCCGGACTTCAGTACGAAGTGGTCGTGATGGGTGAAGGCGCAAAGCCTGCGGCGACTGACACCGTAACGGTTCACTACCGCGGAACCCTGCTCAACGGCGAGGAATTCGACAGTTCTTACTCGCGCAACGAACCGACCACCTTTCAGCTCAACCAGGTTATTCCCGGCTGGACCGAGGGTGTCCAGTTAATGCCGGTGGGCAGCAAGTTCAAGTTCTTCATTCCGCCGAACCTGGCTTATGGCCCCAATGGCGGCGGCCCGATCGGCCCCAATGCGACCCTGATTTTTGAAGTGGAACTGCTGGGTATCGAGTAAATCCCGTGCGCGTATCAATTGCAGGAAGCGGTTACGTCGGGCTGGTCAGCGGTGCTGGCCTGTCCGATGTGGGCCACCATGTCGTTTGTATGGATATTGATGATGCACGGGTCGAAGGCCTGAAAAACGGCATCGTTCCGATTTTCGAGCCGGGACTGGAAAAAATGCTGAAGAATAACTTCAGCCAGGGCCGGCTTGAATTCACGACCTCTATCGCCCGTGCCGTTGATCACGCGGAAATCCTGTTTATCGCAGTGGGTACGCCGCCTGACGAGGACGGTTCCGCCGACCTTAGCCATGTGCTTGCAGTGGCCGCCGGGATCGGAGAACATCTCGACAAGCCGTTGCTGGTCGTCGTCAAATCCACGGTACCTGTTGGTACCTGCCAGAAAGTTGGCGAGACCATATCTGCGAAACTCCAGGAGCGGGGAGTCGATATCGATTTCTCGGTTGCTTCAAATCCTGAATTCCTCAAGGAAGGTGCGGCGATTGCCGACTTCATGAAGCCGGACCGGATCGTCATCGGTGTCGACAATGAAAACTCAGAGTCGCTGTTGCGGGAGCTCTATACGCCCTTCAACCGCAATCATCAGAAATTGCTTTGCATGGATGTTCGTTCTTCGGAGCTCACCAAGTATGCCGCCAACGCCATGCTGGCAACCAAAATAAGCCTGATGAATGAACTGTCCAACGTCGCCGCCCACGTGGGAGCGGATATCGAGCATGTGCGCAACGGTATTGGTTCGGATCCCCGCATCGGCTATTCGTTCATTTACCCGGGTGCAGGTTACGGCGGCTCCTGTTTTCCCAAGGACGTGCGCGCCCTGGAACATACGGCCAGGGCCAGCGGTTATGAAGCGGAGTTACTCAAGGCCGTCGAGTCCGTCAATAACCGGCAGAAACACAAGCCGTTCGAAATCCTGAGCCGCCACTTTGGCGGAAACCTGGACGGATTGACCGTGGCGCTATGGGGTTTGTCGTTCAAGCCGAACACTGATGACATGAGAGAGGCGCCCAGCCTATACCTGGTCGACTCGATCCTGGCGGCCGGTGGTTCGGTGCTCGCACATGATCCGGAAGCGGCCGCCGAGGCCATGCGCTTGTTCGGCGACAGGCCGGGATTCAACGTCATTGACGATCCCTACAAAGCTGCCGAGGGCGCCGATGCGCTCGTTTTGATCACCGAGTGGAAACTTTACTGGGCGCCCGATTTTGACCGTCTGAAACGCGAAATGAAGCAATCGGTCATCGTCGATGGCCGGAATATCTGGTCTCCGGAAGTCGTGCGCCACCGCGGAATTACCTATTACTCAATTGGAAGGCCCTAAGGCATCGAATGAGCAAAACTGCACTGATCACCGGTATCACCGGACAGGATGGCGCCTACCTGGCGGAGTTTCTGCTGAGAAAGGGTTACGAGGTTCATGGCATCAAAAGGCGGGCGTCGCTGATCAACACCGCCCGTATTGACCACCTGTACACCGATCCTCACGTCGAGAACGGCAAGCTGATTCTGCACTACGGCGATATGACCGACAGTTCCAGTCTGCAACGCACGATTCAGCGGGCGCAACCCGATGAGATTTATAACCTGGCTGCCCAGAGCCACGTGGCGGTTTCGTTCGAGGAACCGGAATACACCTCTGAATCCGACGCCGTGGGAACGCTGAGAATCCTGGAGGCCATGCGCAACCTTGGTCTCGAGCAGAAATGCCGGTTTTACCAGGCCTCCACCTCGGAACTCTTCGGAAAGGTGCAGGAAACACCGCAGAAGGAAACCACTCCGTTCTATCCGCGTTCCCCCTATGGTGTCGCGAAACTTTACGCCTACTGGATCACGGTGAATTACCGCGAATCCTACGGCATGTTTGCCTGCAACGGCATTCTCTTCAACCACGAATCACCGCTTCGGGGCGAGACGTTTGTCACGCGCAAAATCACCCGGGGGCTGGCACGAATCGGTTGGGGCCTCGATCAATGCGTATACCTGGGGAACCTGGACGCCCGGCGCGACTGGGGACATGCGCGTGATTACGTCGAAGCCCAGTGGCTGATGCTGCAGCATGCAGAACCGGTCGATTTCGTGATCGCATCGGGTAAGCAATATTCGGTGCGCGATTTCGTCAATACAGCCGCTGACAGCATGGGCTTGCAGCTTGAATGGTCCGGTAAGGGGCCCGACGAATGCGCCAGGGTCGTATCGTCTGAAAACGACGCGTTGAGTTTCCGGCCCGGAGACGTGGTGGTCCAGGTTGATCCACGTTATTACCGGCCTGCCGAGGTGGAGACACTGTTGGGTGATGCCAGCCTGGCGAGGGAGAAACTCGGTTGGGTTCCAAAAACTTCGTTCAACGAGTTGGTGAACGAAATGGCGGTAAACGATTTGCGCCTGGCTCGCGAAGAATCCCTGATTGGCCGCGACAGGTTACAATCCTGAGCTTACCAACGATCCAGTGAAGACAGTGTGAAGGAACAGGGCAGAATTTTTGTTGCCGGTCATCGCGGCATGGTGGGCTCGGCCATTGTGCGGCGTCTGAGTACTGCCGGGGAGACCCGGGTCGTGACCCGGACCCGCAGCGAGTTGGACCTGACCCGGCAATCGGACGTCGAGGAATTTTTCGCCGACGAGCGGATCGACAGGGTGTACCTGGCCGCCGCACGGGTAGGCGGAATCAAGGCCAACAATGACTTCCCCGCCGACTTCATCCGGGAAAACCTGCAGATTCAGACCAACGTCATTCACTCGGCACACCGCGCCGGGGTTTCCCGCCTGCTGTTCCTGGGCAGTTCCTGCATCTACCCGAGACTGGCGGCCCAGCCCATCAGCGAGGATGCCATGATGACCGGTGTGCTGGAGGCAACCAACGAAGCGTACGCGGTGGCCAAGATTGCCGGCATCAAGATGTGCGAAGCCTACCGGCGCCAATTCGGAAGCGATTTCAGAAGCGCCATGCCCACTAACCTGTATGGCCCCAACGACAATTTCGACCTGGACTCCAGCCATGTTCTGCCGGCGCTGTTGCGAAAATTTCACCAGGCGGTCGTCAGTGGTGAACAGGTTGTGCCGGTGTGGGGCAGCGGCAAACCCAGGCGCGAATTTCTTCATGTAGATGATATGGCGGCTGCCAGTTGCCACCTCATGGCCCTGCCGGCGGACCAATACTGGTCTGCGGTCTCGGATCATTGTTCGCATGTCAACGTGGGGTTTGGAAGCGATGTCAGCATCGCAGAGCTGGCGGAACGGGTCGCCTCGATTTGCGGATTCAAAGGCAGAATAGAGTTTGACCCGTCAATGCCGGACGGCACGCCGCGCAAACTTCTGGATGTCAGCCGTCTCAAGTCGCTGGGCTGGGAACCGGAGATTTCGCTGCAACATGGCCTGAGCTCGACCCGTGACTGGATGGTTGAACACTGGAACGAGTGCGGGTAGTAATGGCCGGTTCGCTTCAAGATCAATTGAAAGCCCTCGGCTTGGCCAAAGACAAGCCGGCGCGGAAGACTCCTGCCGTGAAAAAAGCCGGAATATCGCGACAGAAGCCGGCGGACAAGGATCACAGGAAGCCGCAGGAAATGTCGTTGGAAAAAGCGTTTGCGCTGCGCAGGCAGGACGAAAAACGCAAAGCCGAACAGGCGAAGCAAAAAAAACAGGAAGAAGACCGGCAGCGTAAATTATTGAACACGGCCATCCGTGAAATCGTCAAGGCGCACAGGCTGAACCGGGATGATGCCGAAGTCGCAAGGAACTTCATGTTCCGGGGCAGAATCCGCAAAATCCATGTCACCCCCGATCAACTCAAAGCGCTGA
>JAHEFT010000089.1 GCA_024640025.1 Chromatiales bacterium | reverse complement strand
CGCCGGTCGATCTCCTGGATATCCTGTTCCTCGATGCTGCCGTATTCTTCCTTGATGCGGACGACGATTCCAAGGCCCAGCGCCGTGGTGGAAATGCCGACGACAATGGCTGTCAGGATCAGCACCTGGGGCAGTGGATTGGAGAACAACTGGCCGACAACGTCATCCTGGTAGATGGGAGCAGTGCCGCCGCTGACTTTTCCCATTGTGATGTACAACAGGAAAACCGCCGACTGAAAAATCGACAGGCCAATCAGCTTTTTCACGAGGTTGATCTTGGCGACCACGGCATAAAAACCGATCATCAGCAGTATGGCAAACACCCAATAATAGAAAATTCCCAGTACCTGCATCAGACCTGGTCCCTGGCGGCAAAGGCGTGAAAGATGAGCAGCAGGACACCTGTCACGGTCATCCCAACCCCGGCCTCGATCAGGATGATACCGATCTGTTGTCCGGAGACCGGTTCAGCGGCCAGCACCGAGTAGTTGAGAAATTCCGAGCCCAGCAGCATTCCAGCCAGGCCGACGCTGCCATAAAGAAGCGCACCGGCGGCAGTCAGGGCGATCAGCGCGTTCCTGGGCAGCACCTCCAGGGTTCGCGCTTCACCTTCCACCAGGGCATACAGAATAAGCGCCGCAGCAATCAGAGCCCCTGCCTGGAATCCGCCGCCCGGCCCGTACTCGCCATGAAACTGCACATACAGTCCGAACAGCAGGATAAACGGCACCAGCAGGCGGGCGACGACACGTGGGATCAGGTTTTCGCGCAGGCCGATTGCAGAATCGTCATTTTCGGTTTCACGGCGGGTTGTCTTCCTGCCGGGCCTGGCCGAGAGAAGAAACAGCACACCAATGCCCGCTGTGAAAACAACGAATACCTCGCCCAGGGTATCGTAGCCGCGAAAACTTCCCAGTATGGCTGTAACGACGTTGGGGATGTCGATGAATTGTCGTTCGTTCGCCAGGTACCAGGGGGTCACGTGTTGATGCACCGGTGCGTTGGGATCGCCAAAGGTTGGTTTGTCGAAGGTCGCGTAGAGTACAACCAGCGTAGCGCACACCACAACGGCCACTGACAAACCACGGTGTCTTGTCGCCACTCGCTCATGCTCGGAGGTCAGCGCCAGCGCGCCAAGAAACAACACGGTGGATATTCCCGCCCCCACCGCGGCTTCGGTGAGGGCGACGTCCGCCGCATCAAGAAGGAAGAAATTGGCTGCAATCAACAGGCTGAAAATACCCAGCAACATCACTGCAACGAACAAATTTTTCGTGCGAACAATTGCCACGGCCGTGATCACCAGGAGCGTCAGCAGGAAAGCGCCAAAGAGGATCGTCATGCATGTCCCTCAGGGTCAGCAGCCCGCCCGGCATCCGGCTTGATTCCAGCCAGCAAAGCAGCATGCGCCAGCGCATAGGACGACGTCGGGCTGGTGATCAAGAGGAAAAGCAGGATCGCAGCCAGCTTGATGGTCGCCAGCGACAGACCCGCCTGGACCATCATTCCGCCCAACACCAGGGCTGCGCCCATCGTATCGGTGACGCTGGCCGCGTGCATGCGGGTATAGAGGTTTGGCATCCGCAGGGCCCCCACACCACCAACCAGCACGAAAAAAGCACCGGCTGTGAGCAGAATCCAGCTGATGATGTCCAGCACGAAATTGATTAACCCCTGGTCCATCAACCTGTTTCCCCCGGTGGGTTTTCCTGCTCGACGTCGCGTTCCTGCTGGCGGCGGACCTCTCGTGACTTGAAGAATTCCAGGACGGCCAGAACGCCGATGAAGTTAATCAGCGCATAGGCCAGGGCCAGGTCGAGAAAATCCGGGCGTCCGGCCAGGAAAGCGATCACCGACAAAAGTAAAACGGTCTTGGTGCCGAACATATTCACAGTCAGCACGCGGTCGTATACGGTGGGTCCGATCAGCGCACGGATCAGCGCAAGGGCCATGGTGACCAGGGTGGCGAAGGTGACGACGTAATACACCTCAGCCGCTCCGCAGAGCTCTGACACGGCGATCCATCTCGCCGCCTGCTATATCGCGGGCGCCATTTTCCGTCAACGCGTGTACGGTAAAACGCCGGTTATCAATGCTCAGCGTCAGGGTACCGGGGGTCAGGGTGATGGAATTCCCCAGGATAGTGAGGTCGACCGGATGTTCGCAATGTGAGTCGATCTCCACGACTGTTGGCTTGATCGGCAGCTTGGGGTTCAGCACGATCCGGGTCACTTCGAGGCTGGAACGGACGACCTCATTGCCGAGCCAGGCCCAGAAACGAAACAGCCTGGAAATGAAGCGCAGTTCGAAAACATCTGAGTCGAACAGGTGCATGCGATATGCCGTGATCAGCACGATTGCACAGGAAAAGGCCCCGAACATCAAAATAAGCGGCTTAAAGTAGCCGGACCACAGCAGCCATGCCGCGGCCAGCAAGACACCAAGAACTATGACCCGCGACAGCCGGGTGCCGGCAGACTGGGAGTCAGCAGGTGAATCGGAGGCGCGACTCATGCCGGATCAGTCAGTTTCGTTGCAAGGATAATGGGTGCGCAACGTCTGGTACACCAGGTCGCGTGCAAGCGGGTGAGCTGTTGCCAGGTCTTCGTTTTCCAGACTCTGCACCACCCGCTCGACGACTTCCCTGAGCGGTACCGGATCACCAAGACAGTAGTCTGCATAGACGGATGAGCCGTAACGGTCGAGGCGGCTACCGATTCGCGTGCGCATCGCACGCTGGCTGTAAGTCTCTTCCTTTTCATATTCAGCGACGATGTTCTGGGCTACCAGATCATCAGTAGCCACGGCGCCATCGACAAAGCCCTGGATGTACCGCACGCAGAATATATGGTCTTTTTCGGCGTTCTGGTCATGGTATTTGTCGCAATGCGACACCAGTTCTTCGGTTGACAAAGCTTCAACGGCCCAGGCCATTGGCGTTAACAGGAGTCCGCTGATAAGCAGGATCAAGCATCGCATCATCTTTTTACCTCTGGTCCTTTAATCGGATTTTTCAGCCAAAAAAAGCCCCAAAAAAGGGGTTTGTTTCAGCATTTTAAAGCATTATTTGGCGGAGAGGGTGGGATTCGAACCCACGGTGCGGAAAACCGCACACTTGATTTCGAGTCAAGCCCATTCGACCACTCTGGCACCTCTCCGAAAACTCTTTGTATTGTATTGCTTTGATGTTGCGGCCGCTACGCCACGTTCATTTCAGCGGCTGAATCTTTCACTTCCACGTTGGAGAATGGCTAACGCAGGTCATTTAGCCGGGCTGGGGCATGCAGTACTATCTTTGTGAAAGACCCCAGACTTTTTTCAGAGGCCTGTCCGGCCATTTTCGGCAACCGGAGGATCAGGAAAAATGAACGACGTTCAGGGCACCGCTCCCGTGAATACTGCGATATTCGCAAAACGTGTGAAGTTGATGGGGACCGAAGCTGCTTTTGGTTTCGGATCAAGGATTCTCCAGGTGGAGAAGGCTGACCAGGAAAGGGTGATTCGCTGTAACCTGGGCCAGCCGGATTTTCCTTTGCCGGAGCATATTTCTGAAGCCATCGTCGATGCGGTCCGGGCCGGAAAAACCACCTACTGTGATCCCCAGGGTTTGCCCGAGCTTCGTGCTGCACTCGCCCAAAAGATCGCTGAAGATCGTGGACTAGCGGATATTGATCCTGAACGCGTCGTGGTCTTTCCCGGCGCCAGACCGTCCATTGGCTTCGCGCAGCAGTCCTACTGTGAACGCGGCGACGAGATCATTTACCCGACACCTGGATATCCCCTTTATGAGTCCTACATTCCATACGTTGGAGCAAAACCGGTACCGATTCATCTGCAGGAGGAGCATGGTTTCTCACTGACTGTTGAAGAGCTCGAGCCGCTCATTTCCGATCACACAAAACTGATCTACCTGAACTTTCCGTCCAACCCCACCGGCGGCGTGGCGAGCCGCGAACAACTCGAGGCGCTGGCTGAACTGATCCTGGAAAAAACGCCGCCCAACGTTCGCGTCTACTCCGACGAGGCTTACGAAGCGATCGTTTTCGACGGCCAGGACCATTGCTCGATCGCATCCGTCCCGGGTATGGAGGAGCGCACCATCATCGCTTCGGCCGTGTCCAAAACCTATTCCTGGACCGGCGGCAGGGTCGGTTGGGCGGTCTATCCGACGGTTCAGGATGCAAAAGTGCATCGCAACCTGAATATCAATTATTTCGCCAGCATTCCGCCCTACAATCAGATCGCGACCCGTGTCGCGCTGGAGTCCGGGAAAAGCGGACCGGCTATCGCGCAGATGACTGCAGCGTTTGAGCGGCGGCGGGACCAGGTAATCAGCAATCTGAACGCCATAGAGGGTGTTCGCTGTCAAAATCCCAAGGGCGCTTTCTACGTGTTTCCCAACATTGGTGGAGTGGTTGAAAATCTCGGTGTTCAGCAGGCGTTCGATACGCTTTCTGAAGAAACCCGGCTCAATTCGAGCCCGGCGACCCTGTTCCAGCTATTCCTGCTGTACCGTTACCATGTGGCCACCATGGACAGGCGCTCCTTCGGAATGCTGGACAGCGAAGGGCAGCATTTCCTGCGGCTTTCCATCGCCACCGGGGCCGCCGACCTGGCCGAGGCGGTAACAAGAATCGAGGCAGCGGCAAGTGATGCGGAAGGCTTCCATGCCTTCATACATTCCGGTGTGCAGATGACACTCGAATAGGCCCAGAGCCAGACCGGCAGTCCAGCTGTCGTAGCGGGCGCGGGTTGGCCTGCTTAAACCAGCTTGTGCAGTGCCTGCAGACGATCACCGAATTCCTGTTCGGTGAAGCAATATTTCATCTCCAGAAATCGTTTCCGAAATTCCGCGACTTTCGGTTTGACGGTAGCCCGGTCGGCGACAACGTCCCGGATGAGTTCTGCCAGTTCGCCAAAGTCCGCCGGTTCCATGCCGAATCGCGTCATCTCCGATACCCCCATCCGCAGTGATCCGGAAGCGGTGAAGCCTTCTTCTTCGGGCGATGCCTGGTAGTTTACGATGATGTTGTTTTCTTCCAGCCGGCGGGCCACTTCCGGCCCCCGGGTGTAACCGACGTCAAGCAAAACCTGGTGTGTTTCGGTAAAGGAAACGGCGGGGTCGCCGGAGACGTTCAGGCTGCAGTCCTTGAGCGCCCTGGCAAAGGCCTTGGCGTTGCCAATGACCTTTTGCTGGTACTCATCCTTGAATGCGTTCATTTCATAGGTTGCCATCAACAGGCCCAGCAATGTGCCGAGGTGGTGATTGCTGACCGCCCCCGGAAATGCCCGGCGCTCAACGGCTTCCCAGAAAGGATAAAGTTTGTCCTCTTCCTCGAAGCGTGAGGCAACGATGCCGCGCTGGGTGCCGAAGAACGTCTTGTGGGTCGATCCGGTGACGATGTCCGCACCCTCAGCGAAAGGATTTTGGAAATGCGGCCCGATCAGACCGAGGACATGCGCCATGTCGTACATCAGGAAACAGTCCAGGTCCAGGTCATCGATGAACTCGCGCATCTGGGCCACCGGTTCCGGGTGCAGCACCATGCTTTTGCCCAGGATGATGAGTTCCGGGCGGTTTTCTTCCATCAGTTCACGGGCCGCGATGACATCGATCATGTACGGGTTTTCTTTCAGCACCGGGAAGTTCACCGCGGCTGCTTTTTCGGTCCTCGGATCCCGAGCGACATAGTCTTTGAGCGCACCCATCGGCTGAGCACTCAGATGGCCGCCCTTGATGATGTGGTTATTCATAACCATGCGCATCCTGCGCTGCTCACTCTTGCGGTCGGCGCGGTTCAGATAGTCCACCATCGCGCTGAAAACGGTCATATTGGCCATCTGGCCGGACACCAGGCGCGGTTCCACCGTCGCGCATCCCAGGTACTCGACCAGTTCCTTTTTCAGAAGTTCTTCGACTTCCCAGATGAATTCTGTTCCCTGGTAATAGAAAACCTCGGCTTCATCCAGCGCCTTGACCTGTTTGTGTTCTGCGTAGCGGCCCACCGGGTCCATGATGGAAAGCATCCTGGTCATCGGCGACAGCGACATTTCTGAAGGGATCAGGTTGATGCAGTCTCTCTGGCGCCATTTCGTGTTGGCAATGGCGCTGTCGAGCAATTCGTTGACTTTTTGTTTCGCGCCTGGATTCGGCCTGGCCTGGTCTTCAAAAACGGATTGGTGATGAATAATGGAGCGGGCGTAGGGTGGCGCCTCGCCCCGCAGGAACCAGGGCACGATGACTGCCGCTGTCCGGCGTCCGCGAATTTCGACGTCGACCTCGTCACCCTCCCACAATTTGCTGGAAACCAGTGCCATGGCGATGGCCCGCCGCGCGCTGTCTTCGGTGAACTGGGACTCGACACCTTGGCCTTCGACGTTCCAGTGAGGAACCATCGTACCGCTGGTCACGAAGCCAACGTGGTCATCACCCTGAAAAACCTTATCGCCCGGGCGTGCGATTCCCCGGCCGGTGATCTCCAGCAAAAGGACCCGACGGGGCAGGGCCTGGATATCAGTGAAATCCAGGTCCAGTATTCTTTTCAGTGCCTTGAACTGCTCATGCAATGCTTCGCGGCCGATGAAGTCTCCCTTGAGCGGCGAGAAACTGATCGCAAAACGGGACAGGTCGGAGGCAAAGGCCGGGATTTCCCTGCCTTCCGGGTCGAGCCCCAACTCGTGCCCGTAGAGCGGCAGCCCGGCCTCAAGACGCAGTGAATCGCGTGCGCCCAGCCCGATCGGCTCTGCGCCTCCTGCGGTCAGCAGTTCCCATATCCTCAGTGCATCGTCAGACTCGATGAACAGTTCAAAACAGATCGGCTCACCGGTATAGCCGGTCCGGGCCACCAGGACACGCGCCCCTTCGATTTCAACGATGCTGAGCTCATTCCGCATGGGCTCCGGCAACTCGCCCGTAACGATGCCCGAAAGGATAGACTTGGACAGCGGGCCCTGCAGGCTCAGCATGACGATGTTAACGGTCTCGTCAATCATTTCCGTCTGCGGGAACCGGCTGCGTTCGCTTTCGAGGTGAATCCAGTCCTTTTTCCGGTTGCTGGCGTTGACCACCAGCAGGAACTCATCCTCGACGAAACGGTACAGGTAGGCGTCGTCGATGACGCCGCCGGCTTCATTGGGGATCATCGTGTACTGGCCGAGCCCGACATCCAGGCTGGCAGCGTTGTTGGTTAGGACGTGTTGCAGGAACGGCAGCGCTTGTTCACCGCGGATGATAAACCGGCCCATATGCGACACGTCGAACAGCCCTGATCCCTTCCGTGTCGCCAGGTGCTCCGCCAGTATGCCGTCCGCATACTGAAGCGGCATGTCCCAGCCGCCGAACTCGGTAATTTTGGCGCCTGCCTCCAGGTGACAGGGGTAAAAAATCGTTCTAAGTGCTGCGCCCATTTCTCTGGTCCTCGCGTCTGTTCATGCGCTGGCGTCTACTTGCCTGCAATGAATTTCTGAATCGTTTTCCATTGCGCTTCCGGGTGCATACCAGCCTGCTCAAGACAGACGTCCCCCGTGCCGCTGCCCAGGAAATAGCCTTTTTTCCATGGATACTGAGTATATTCCCGGCCACGTTGGGACATGATCCATCGATAGGTCGTGGCCACGGTAAAGCCAGAAAACATCATGGCTGAAGAAGCTGTGGAAAACGGATAGATCTCACTTCGTTCCTGTTGCTCCAGCCGATCGAACAATTCCGTGCTGGCGACATAGTAGACATCCAGGTTGACGCCTTTTTCTCTCAGGCGCGGCAGCACCCCGGTGACGAAGGCATAGGCCACGTCACTGCCCTGGTAAATAACGGTGCCGTCGGGTTTTCCGTTGGCGGAAAGCAGCTTGTAGACGCCCTTGATAGAGGCCTCCGGCGGCGCCAGGCCGAGGGCGTCACGGTCGACCATGATTTCCGACGGTCGTGTCACGTAAGGCGCCAGCACTGCCGGGCGTTGCAGGAGCGCTTCGGCTGTGAGCGGCCAGAGATCGTTGGGATCCCAGGGGGTGAGCGTGATCATCGTATCGCCTGGGAAGTTCTCCTGCAGGACCTGCAGGGCTTGTGGCTCTGCGTGCGTCGGGCCGTCCTCGCCGGTCTTCACGCCTGCGTGGCCGCAGACGACGACAAAGGTCCTGTTGGGTTCGCCGGGCGCCCGGTGCCTCAACGTTTGCTGGCCGATGCCATGGGTCTTGGCGCAAATCGTGTTGAGCGGGGCGATGAATGCACCGTAAGAGGAGCCGACCCCCATTTCATAACCCATGGTGGCGATACCGGAGCAAATCCCGCCCATGGCGTCTTCCGTGATGCCGCCGGCGGAAAATAATCGTGACTCCGGGTTCCTGGCCGGGTGCCAGAAGCCAGAGCCGAAGCCGGCGCTGATGCTGGCAATATTGGTGGAACCGTAAAGATCAGCCGCAGCGGCCAGTACCGCGCCGTTGGTCAGCCGGTTCACGTGGTTAAGGGCATGACCCAGGGAGCCGCGAAGCGTCTGGGATGAACCGGTTTCATAGGTGCACGATTCCGGCCGCTCCAGCGGTGAAATGGCTCCGTCTTCGTAGAGCTTTCCCAACTCGGGCGCATTGGACCGGAATTTCCGGGGTGATGCCGCGAGCCGTTGCTTGCTCTCGATGATCCAGCCTGACAGTTGCCGGGTCATGGCCGGGTTGGACTCGAACGCCCGGCGGATGGTCAACAACGAATCGTAATAAGCTTTCTCGATGTTTTTGGGGTTCTTTTCACCCGCGAACAGGGGGAACTTCAAACCCAGCTTTTCCTCGAAAGGCTGCAGGGTTTTCAGATATTCTTCGCTGTAGAACTTGTGGCCTCCGCCATGAGATTTGCGCCCTTCGATGCCGTACTGCCAGCCCTTCACTGTCCGGTAAACAATACCGGTCGGCCGGCCGTTGTTGATCGCCTGGGCCTGTTTTTGTGCTTCGCGGATCTGTGAAAAATCAAATCCATCAGGCACATAGAGCACATTGAATCCGTGCACCAGCAGAAACTCGCAGGGGTCCCACTGTACATAATCACCGGGCTCACCGTCTTCGCGAGTTACCCGGTCAGAGTCGATTGATGACTGGTTCCAGTCCACGTGGAAGAAAAGATTATCGAGACCCGAGGATGCTGCCGAAGCCACGGCTTCGGCGACCCGTCCGGGCGTCATGCCGCCTTCCCCCTCGATGACGTGAACGTTCGGAGCATTCTCGCCATGCATGTCTTTCAGGGTCAGCGCCAGGCCCACAGATCCTGCGACGCCCACACCGCTGGGACCGGTTGACAGCCAGACAAAAGGAGTCTGCGGTGTGGGGTGACCGTCCAGTGGTTTGGAGTTGAATTCGCGGAACAGAGGGGTTTTGGTAATGGGGTTCTTGCGAAAACCCAGCAAGTCTTCCAGCCTGAGTTGCTGGCTGACTTCAGGCAGCAACTCAGGCGCCTTCTGCTTTACGATCTCATTGCGGCAGGCCCACATGGCATACAGGCCCAGGGCCTTGTGTCCCGCGGCATAGGAAATAATGTCGGCGGTACGGTCCATCGGGTTGGAGATGTCATAGTTCATCTGGTTGAACAGCAGCGACTCCACGATGCGCCCGCTCGAGATACTGCCGCCGGGATGGCCTGAGGAGGCATGGTTGAACATCACGCCGCACAGTGTCCGGTAACAGAGATCGAGAAATTCCAGGCTGTCGAGTTCTTCAGCAGGGATCGATGGATAAGATGCGGGTTCCAGGGAGATAAATTCAATTCCGCGGTCTTTCAAATTGAGTTCGAATGTCATGCGAAAATTCCTTGAATGCACAAGGGGCAGTTTATGAAGTCCATTATTGGAATTTCACCAGAAAATTCGCGGGTTTATAAGGGAAAACCCGTGACATTCAAATCTAGATCAAATAGTTTTTAAGGCCATGTCAGTCCCGGGGCAAGAGATAGGCGGGCAAAGAAATGCCAGGCACCATGTCCGGTGCGGCCATCGGTTCGCCTGCCCTCAGTTTGAGAGGAATGACCCCGGCCCAGATGGCGGTGCCGATATCGGATTTCGTGTCATCTGGCGGTCCTTCCCCAACTTTAATGCTGAACGATTTGAGCGGCAGCGAAAGCAGGGTGGTCGCGTTGATTTCCTTGCGGGTCGAGGGACGCAGTTCAGCCAGGCGGCCGGGCAGCAGGTGTTCAACCAGGATATTCAGCCCGCGCACTTTTTCCTCCGGGTCATCGACCGGACTGGCCGAGCCAAAAACCATCAGCGAGCGATAGTTCATGGAAGAATTGAAAGCAGAGCGGGCCAGCACCAGGCCGTCGAGGTGGGTCACCGTGACGCAACACGGCAGGCCGGCAGCGAGGTTTTTCATCAGGCGGCTGACCACTGAACCGTGCAACAGAATCCGGTCACCGTCCCGTGCCAGGGCCATCGGGACCACGTAGGGTTGCCCGTCCACGTTGAATCCGACATGGCAAATGCGGGCTTCATCAATAATGTCGCGGGCCAGTCGTAAATCCTTGCTGCCTTTATCCGGAAGCCGGCGTAAGCGGGTGTCTGCCTTGGCGGTCATGTGTTATATCCTTCGATAAGATAGAATTCCGAATCTCAAGTTTGCACTGAATCCGATCCCACGTGAACCAACAGAACACTACTGGCCCTTTCACTACCACGACCGATTTCGACAATTGGGTGAAGTCCGTTTGGCAGGTCGTGCAGGGGATTCCCCGGGGCCATGTCCTGACCTATGGCGAAGTGGCGCG
>JAHEFT010000153.1:19324-37962 GCA_024640025.1 Chromatiales bacterium | reverse complement strand
CTTACTCATTCAGACCGGCTGAGGGACTGGCCCTTAGACGCCGGGGCAACCATCGAAGCTAACCCCTTTGGAAAGGTGCCAACTCCTGCGAAGACACCAGTGTGTTTTCGGGAAATGAGTGACCTGGCAGCGTTCCTGATGGGCCAGGTCATGCTCAGCCTGCTTTGCGGGGTTTCCGATTGAGAATCACGACAACCGGAATCGCAAAGGAACAACGGCATGAGCAAATTCTCCGACTCGGTACACCAGGATACACTCGCGGCGCGTTACGCCGTGGACAGTGATGAATCACACGGCGCGGTCATCCCGCCGCTGTACATGAGTTCCAATTTTTCGTTCAAGGGCTTCGGGCAGAAGCGCGAGTACGACTACACGCGTTCCGGCAATCCCACGCGCGATCAGCTGGCCGGAGCGCTTGCTGCCCTGGAGGGCGGTGCCGGTGGCGTGATAACGGCATCCGGCATGTCGGCCGTGCACCTGGCTACCCAACTCGTAAAACCGGGAGAGTTGATCGTAGCGCCAAATGACTGTTACGGCGGTTGTCACCGGCTGTTCACGGCAGCTTCCGGCAAGGGCCTGTTTGATCTCGCGTGGTTGCCGTTGTGGAAAACCGAGGCTTCGGTGCAGAAAATCCTTGAACTCCAGCCGCGGATCGTCTGGATCGAGACCCCCAGCAATCCCCTTCTGCGAATTACCGATATCGAAGCGCTCTCCGCGGCGGCACACGAAATCGGCGCGCTGGTGGTGGTCGACAACACGTTTCTGTCACCAGCAGGTCAGCGTCCTTTTGCACTGGGGGCGGATATCGTGCTGCACTCCACCACGAAGTACATCAATGGTCATTCGGATGTGGTCGGCGGCGCCGTACTGGCCAGGGACGAGACCCTGGTGGAAGAGCTGGTCTGGTGGGCCAACTGTCTGGGTTTGACCGGTTCACCTTTCGACAGTTTTCAGACCCTGCGCGGGTTGCGGACCCTCAATGTCCGTTACCGGCAGCACGAGGAAAATGCGGCCGCCGTGGCAGACTTTCTCGACGGCCACGATTTGACCGGCAAAGTCTTCTACCCTGGTCTTTCGAGTCACCCGGGCCACGACGTCGCGGCCAGGCAGCAGGAAAGCTTCGGCGCGATGATCAGCTTCGAGATCGACGCCAGCGCCGATGAACTGCCGGTTTTTCTCTCTGCGCTTAGCCTGTTCACACTGGCCGAATCTTTGGGCGGCGTTGAAAGCCTGGTTGCCCACCCGGCGACCATGACCCACGCGGCCATGTCAGTCGAGGACCAGGAGGCGGCAGGCATCAGCGCTTCGCTGTTGCGCCTGTCAGTCGGGATAGAGCATGTGGACGACCTGCTGGCTGATCTTGCCGGCGGTTTCGAGGCTGTGCGCCAGCATCGGAAAAGCGGGAAAGTGCGAAGTGTAGCCTGACTGATCAGGTCCTGAGTTCTTTCCAGGTCAGCATCTGCCGGATGACGTCATCCGGCTGGATGAGATCCATCACGCCGGGTTCTTCAATGCGCGTGCCCCAGCGGAGTTCCTCTGCTTCTGATTTGCGGTATTGCCGGGCCGCTTCCCTGAAACGGTCGACGCACAGGTACAGGCTGTTGTACGGACCAGACCGCTTTGACCAGGTCGCCGCATAAAGCCCGATCACCGGTGTTCCCAGTGCGGATGCGATGTGCGCCGGCCCGGAGTCCGGTGAAATGACCAGGTCGGCCCGCTTCAGCATGGCTTTTGACTGCTCGAGGGTGTCTTTACCGACCAGGTTGATGCAACCGTTCTTCATCGCAGCCTCGATTTCTTCTGCGACACGCTTCTCAAGTTCGCTGGGTCCGCCGGACAGAACGACCTGCATGCCCAATTCGCAAATGGCGTAATCCGCGACTTTGGCATAGTACTCGCTGCGCCAGTTCCTCATTTCATGGCTGGAACAGGGACTGATCAACATTACCGGTTCCTCTCCTGGAATTTTCGAGCCGACCCAGCTGTGCGCCTGGTCTGAAACCGGCAGGTCCCAGCGCGGGGTCTCAACATCGATCCCCACAGCGCGTGGAAACTCCAGGAAGCCCTGCACCTGGTGTTGGAAAGGCACCTCTGCAACATGCTGGCGGGTGAAGTGATGGTGAAAATCCCTGGATCGAGCCCGGTCCCAGCCAAGCCGGATCGGTGCGCGAATCATGCGGCTGAGCAGATTGGCACGGGCTGCCACTTGCATGTGAAACAGGGCGTCAAAGCGGCGGTCACGCAACGCTTCGCGCAGCAACTTGACCGATGACCAACCGCCATGCTTGTCGAATTCGATGAATTCAACGTTTTTCAGACCACTCAGAAGCTTGTGTTCCAGCTTGCCGATGATCCAGGTTATTTTTGTTTCGGGGCTGTGATCCTGGATGGCCCGGATGACCGGGACGACGTGGGTGGCATCTCCCAGGGCGGATAGCCTGAGGATGCATAAGCGTTTGATCTTTCGGTGGACTGGCATCAGGTTTTCAGCCCCGGTTAGTACAGCTTCGATTGACCTCACCGCGGTGCAAAAGCACAATAGCCGCCTGTGAAAGCCCTCACCCACAAACAGGATAACCGCTTCATTGTATATGATGCTGATCACATTCGGCATCCCGGTGTGCATTTGTTCGATGCCGGATACTGGGAGCAGCAAGGGGCGCTGGCCGGAAAAGCAGCCGGTCGCGCCTGCGTATTGCTGCTGGAAACGGAATTCGGTCCGGCAGTCCTGAAGCAATATTTGCGGGGCGGCTGGGCAGCCCGGGTGAGCCGGGACCGATATGTGTTTTCCGGATTTGAGCAGTCCAGGCCGATCATGGAATTCAAGGTCCTGGAGCAATTATTCGTCGCCGGACTGCCGGCGCCAGCGCCCCTGGCGGCGATTTGCACGCGGGATGGCAGGCTCTATTCCGGCTGGTTGATGACACGTCGGATCATGGATGCTGAGCCCCTGGCTGACCTGATTTATTCTCGCCGCGGTGACCCGGTCTTGTGGCGCAACACCGGCGCCTGTATCCGCCGCTTCCACAATTTCGGCCTTGTGCATGCTGATCTGAATGCACGAAATATCCTGGTTGGAGAGGCCGACAACGTGCACCTGGTCGATTTTGACCGTGCTCGAATCCGCCGGGGAGACTCGCGGGCCTACAGCACCAACCTCAGAAGGCTGCACCGATCTCTTGAGAAACTTTGGCCGGATTCGTTCAGCGGCCACCTGGAATCGTGCTGGACACTTTTACTGGAAGGCTATGATGCGGAGCGCCGGGTACAGTGACCCACCGACCACGCCATCCCCTCAGGGTTATCGAATCCCGCCGGCTAACCCTGGTTGCGGCAACCCCGGAACTGGTGGCTGCGGACCTTTCCGGCCGGGATGCTTTTGCCGAAGCCATTGGGGCCGATGTGCCCGAAAACTGGCCACCGGAGCTTTATGAGAGCACTGCCATGCGGTGGTCATTGCGGCAGCTGAAAGACCCGGCCGAGCACGGCTGGTCGATCTGGTACATGTTGTCGAAGAAACATGAACCACGCCAGGTCATGGGCATTTGTGGATTCAAGGGAAAACCCGATGCAGCGGGAGCGGTAGAAATCGGATACTCTGTTTTGAAGCAATTCAGGATGCAAGGGTATGCCACCGAGGCGGTTGCCAGGCTGGTGGTCTGGGCGTTCAGTCATCAAAACGTAACCGAGGTAGCGGCGGAAACCCTGCCGCATTTAAAACAATCCATTCGGGTGATGGAAAAGAACGGCCTGTCGTTCTCCGGGCCCGGATCGGAACATGGAGTCATCAGATATGTGGTTAAGAAAGGGAGTTTTTAGTCTCGCAGCCTTATTGTGCGTTCCTGGCATCGCCTGGCCGGACATAACGGTTACCCAGTTGGCCAACGAGGGCGTGATCATCAGTGACAACGAAACCCGGATCATGGTCGACGGCATGGTGGTCGAGCCTTACTCGGTTTACGGAGGCTTACCGGAGAATGCAGCAGCGCTGTTCAAGCAGGTTGCCGGGCCGTATTCAAATATTGACCTGGCTCTGGCCAGTCATCGGCACCACGACCACAATCAGCCAAGCTTCGCCTGTGCGTTCATGCAGAGCAGCGAGGAAACTCTTTTTGTCTCCTCTTCGCAGGTGTTGGGACTGATGCGTGAGAAATGCCGCCAACTTGTCACCACGAGTCCCCGAATACGGGAAATCGATCCGCAATACGGGCAGCCCCAGGTGTTTGAGCAGGGCAGGGCACGTGTGACCGTCTTTCCGCTGAGCCACGGAACCCGCAAATACGCCAGGATCCAGAACTATGCGCACCTGATCGAGATCGGCGGGGTGACCGTGCTGCACGTGGGCGACGCGGCCATGACGCCGGATGATTTTCAGACAGCGGGGCTTGACCAGCAAAAGATAGACGTGGCCCTGATCCCATTCTGGTACTTCCAGCCGGGCCCCGGTTCAGCGTTAATCAATCAGTATCTGGACGCGCCGGTCAAAATCGCCGTGCACATCCCGCCGGGAGAAATGGAGGAAGTGAAGGCCTATATGACCGAAAATTTTCCCGCAGTCACGATACTCGAACAACCTCTCAAGGAGATCAACATCAGTTCGGCCGCGCCGTAATTCCGGCGGCGGGATTAGCTGTTCCGGCGGGCCGGCAGACTTCACTCAGCCTGAGATCGGAGGTATCCCTGAGTTGCAAGTGCTCGTATCGTCGTTTTAGAACTTCTTCCTGCTGCTCCTCAATCGTATAGCGGTCCGGGGCCTGGAAATAATCCGGGCAGAAAGTCTCCAGGCGTTCCTTCATATACGGATACAGCAGGGCGTCGTAATCGTTGATATTGAGAGCCTCGTCCCAGTATTCGTTGACATGGTCGGCCCAGGTGAATTCACGCTGGATCACCCAGTGGTCTTCCTTCCAGGCCAGGATTGCCGGTTTCCCGGGAACGACGTTGTCTTCGAATAAACTGAGGTAAAACCGGAAGCCTTCGAAATTGGCCACCAGGTCGGCATTGGAATAGGAGCCGGTCGACATCTGGCCAAACAGCGCCCGTTCCGTATACGCGGATCGTTCGGCGGCCTTGGATTCATCCAGCGACTTCTGATACCTCAAGAAGAATTTCAGGCCCTGGGAAAAATAATGCCCAAATTTGTCGGTGCCGATCATCTGGCCATTAATTTTGACGGTCGGTCCTACGCCGAAAGGGGCCACCCAGCGCGTCGCCCAGAGAGGGAGTCCGCTGTATATGGACTTGAAGCGCTTGGTTTCGAGTTTATCGACTTCATCAGATTTCCAGGCCCAGCGTTCAATTTTGTCCACCCAGTGCACGCCGCCGAGGTCATGGTAGATCTTAAAAACCATCTTTCGGTTGCTGCGCGGTCCCCGCCACTTTGACACCGCTTTCTCGATGGACTCGTTTACCTTTTTGTCCAACGGGGCCATGGAGTCCTCCAGGGGCTCCAGGCGGTTCGTGAACTGGTCCGTTTCATAGGCGCTACAGAGTTGTGGCGCCAGTAGAAGCGCCACCATCAAGGGCACAAATGGCAGACCAAAATGCTTCAATCAAAACCTGTAAGTGAAATTGAACAGCGTGTGTTTACGGTCGCCAAAACCATACTCGAAATAAAGCGTGGCCCTCGGGCTGAAAATGCGCCCGAAACCGATGGCGTAATTCCACTTATTCGCCGTTTCCAGTTCAATGTTGAATGGAACGGGCGGCCAGCCGGGAACCGGCAGGGCTATGGTACCGCTGTGCTTTTCAGTCGTGTCCAGCCACATGCCGCCACCCCACAGGGTCCATTGGTCGACGATCACGCCGATTCGGGGCTGTATGGTGAATGATTTGACGGAGGAATCAAAATCACCGTTCAGGCTGGTGCTGGTCCAGGTGTTGTTGAGGGCGGCAAACCACTTATCCGTGCCATAGACCAGGTTGGCTCCGCCGCCGTATACCGTTCCGTCGTAGGATACCGGCAGTGTTCCGAGCGAAACCGGCAGGCCCGGTATGGCGACATTGCTCAAGTCCACGTACGTATGGGCATTGAGCCGGCCGATCAGGCCAAACACGTTCAGAAAGGGTGTGACCCAGACATCCAGTTTGATATCGACGTTCTGGACATTGTTTTTGACCCCTATGGTTGACGGGTCAATGTCGCCGACGCCGGGGATCTGGAATTCCAGGCTCTTGATCGAATAGTCCTGTTTCATCGTGAAGATATCCACCCCGACTCCCCATGGCGCGAAGAAATCCCCTTCATTGACCAGGTCTTTCATGAACAGCGGGCCGTTTTTTGATTCTTCCGCGTTAATTGTCAATGGCAATAACAGCAACAGTGCAAGCAATAGTTTGCGCATTATTTACTCTCCCTCTCAAGGCCGGCATGAGTATAACCCCATAAGCGTGACTTTTGGCAGTGGACGCTTGCAGGATTCCAGTACATAATGATATATAAATGATATCAGTGGAGTGGAGTCATGAAAATTCAGGAACAACCCCGTAATGCGGCATCCGGCTACCTTGCTTTAGTCATATTGCCCGTTCTGACGCTGTCCCTTGGCTGGTCACTAGTCAGTTCAGCACAGCAGGAGGCAATCTTGCAGGCTGTGCTTTCTGTGCTGGCGCTCATTGCAGTACTCATTTGCTACAAGGGCTTTTTCATGGTGCACCCCAACCAGGCTATCGTGCTGCAGCTATTCGGTTCCTATGTCGGCAGCGTGCGCCAGACCGGTTTGCGTTGGGCCAACCCCTTCTATTCAAAGCATGCCGTGTCATTGCGTGTTCGTAACTTCGAGAGCGGCCAGATGAAGGTGAACGACAGTTCCGGCAACCCGGTTGACATTGCTGCAGTCGTCGTGTGGAAAGTCGTGGATTCAGCGGAAGCGCTATTCGAGGTGGACGACTATGAGAGTTTTGTCCAGATCCAGTCCGAGGCAGCCTTGCGCAACATGGCGACCAGCTATCCCTACGAAGTGCACTCTGATGGAGAAATTGCACTGCGCAGTCATCCACAGGAAATCGCGGAAAAACTGCGCGAAGAAGTTCAGGATCGCCTGGATAAGGCAGGCGTTCAAGTGATCGAAGCGCGCATCAGCCACCTGGCCTATGCACAGGAAATCGCCAGCGCCATGCTCAAGCGCCAGCAGGCCCAGGCTATCGTCGCTGCGCGCACCCAGATCGTAGATGGCGCCGTGGGCATGGTGAAAATGGCGCTGGAGCAACTCAAGGAGCAGGGTGTGGTGGACCTGGACGAAGAGCGCAAGGCCAACATGGTCAGTAACTTGCTGGTCGTGTTGTGCGGTGAAGAAAACGCCCGTCCGGTTCTTAACGCCGGCAGCCTTTACAACTGATACTGAAACGGGGGCTGCGGCCCCTGCCTGACATGGCTAGCAAAAAATCATTTCCGTTGCGGATCAATGGTGACATCTGGGAGGCGTTGCGGCGCTGGTCGGACGATGAACTTCGCAGCGTCAATGCCCAGATCGAGTACGTGCTGAGAGACGCCCTGCGCAAGGCAGGACGTCTGAAGAAGGCCGAAAAAAGTTCGGCCGAGGAGCCGTAGGCGTCCCACGGCCAGCCGTCGCGCGTGCAGCCGGGAGCAGGCAAGCGAAACTCCTTTATTGGTGAGCCCCGAACCAGAAAGCTATATGATGGCCGCTTGTGCAATATTTCCCGGAAAAGGTTCTTGCCATGCGCTTAACGTTGAAGACTTTGATCCTGACTACTGTCCTGGCCTGTGTAGCAGGCAACAGCAGTGCGGCCACGCCCGAATGTTTCCCGGAAGTCGTTTTACCCGATAATCTTTTTCCAACCGTCCGGCTGGAGACCAGCATGGGCGACATCGTGGTGGAACTCAACCGGATGCGGGCTCCGGTCACTGCCAATAATTTCCTGCGTTACGTGCTGGAAAAAAAATACGACAACACGATTTTTCACCGGGTCATGCCGGGTTTCGTGGTGCAGGGCGGCGGCTACACCGAAAACCTGGAAGAGCCGGAATTGTTCGCCCCGATTATCAACGAATCGGGGAATGGCCTGAAAAACCAGCCGATGACCATTGCAATGGCCCGCTTCGATGACCCGCACTCGGCCACCAACCAGTTTTATTTCAACCTCGCCGCCAATACCTCGCTGGACCCGAATTCGCGAAGCTGGGGTTATGCGGTGTTTGGCCAGGTAATTTCGGGCCAGGAAGTGATTGAGGCCATTGCAGGCGTCGATACAGGCTACAGCGAGAATCTGGATGCGCAGGATGTGCCGCTGGTGTCGGTGAAGCTTCTTTCCGCCACGGTCCTGGAACAGCCCCATTGATCCATATTCATGATCATGGGCTGGGGTGAGTTCTTTGCACTGTCCAGTGCGTTTTGCTGGGCGCTGGCGATTATCCTGTTTAGACGCGCCGGGGACGCTTTACCGCCTTTCGAGTTGAACCTGTTCAAAAACCTGCTGGGTTTTTCCCTGCTGGTTCCAACCGTCGCGTTTGTAGAGGGTTATCAACTACCGGCATTTTCACTGGAAGAGATCGGAATCGCCCTGCTTTCCGGATTTCTGGGCATCGCGGTTGCCGATACCTGGTACCTGCGTGCCCTCAGTCTGATGGGGGCCAGCCGCACAGGTATCGTGGCCAGCCTGCTCAGTCCGTTCGTTATTCTGCTGTCCATACTGTTCCTCGGTGAATCCCTGCGCGGCTGGCAACTGGCCGGCTTCGCCCTGGTGATGAGCGGCATCCTGCTGGTGACGTGGCGTCAGAATCGCAGGGAAGTCGATGCGGCGCACCTCACCAAGGGCATGTTTTTCGGGACGGGGGCCATGTTCCTGATGGCGGTGGGTATCGTCATGGTAAAGGAGATTCTTGAAACGCGCCCGTTCCTGTGGACAACCGAACTGCGCCTGGTTGGTGGAATTGCAGGTATGCTGATTTACATGGCCTTTCGCGGCCGCTTTGATACGGTCAGGCAGAGATTTATGCAGCCCTTACCCTGGCGGTTTATTTTGCCGGCCAGTTTTCTTGGCGCCTACATTTCCATGATGATGTGGCTGGCCGGCTACAAGCTGATCACAGCCTCCGAGGCTTCGGTGCTCAACGAAACCGCCAATGCGTGGATCGTACTGCTCGCATGGCTGGTTCTGGGCGAGTCCATCGGGTACCGCAAGGTGGTGGGTCTGCTTTTGACCAGCGTCGGTGTCATCATCATGTTGTTGGTATGAGGCACACCATGAACCCTGAAGAAATGAAAGATAGAAACACCGCACCCGAGAATCACGGCCCGGTTGCCCGATGGATGCTCGTCACCGCTGTTGTCGTCACGGTTATTCTGTCGAGCTTGACGCCCGTCGACCGCATGGCGGAAGCTGAATACAAGGCGCTGTTCCAGCGCGCATTGATCACCTTTGCGCTGGCCAGGACGCTCAATGGCGTTATTTCAGCAGTGCAGGGCACCGAACTGGCTCTGCAGCCGGCCGGCGTGGGCGTGACCCTGACACCCGGACAGGTGCTGGATCCGATCAACGACCTGGTAGAGCGATTCTCCTGGATCATGCTGGGTGCGACCCTGTCACTGGGCATTCAACAGGTCTTACTGGATGTCGGGCAGTGGTGGGGGATCAAGGTTTTGCTGGGTGTGCTGGGCCTGTTCTGGCTCTGGCTGCGCCATCAGAATTCCGTCAAGCTCAATTCGTCTGGCGAACGTTCAGAGCAGGTGCTGTTCCGTCTGTTCATAATCGTCGCCTTTATGCGGTTTGCGGTCCCCGTTGCGATGATTGCAAACGAAGGGATGTATCGGCTTTTCCTGGAGTCGCGCTACCTCGAGAGTACGCAGATGATCGAAACTGCGGGTTCTGAGATCAGGCAGGCCAGTGCCACTGATACCGAGGCTGCCGTAGCAGAGGCAGAAGAGGGTGTTCTGAATTCATTAGGAAAAATGTTCGAAAACACTCGCAATACATTGGATATAAAAAAGAAAGTAGATTACGTTGCGCAGAGAGCATCCGGTCTAATTGAGCACCTGATCCAGTTGGGCGTGGTGTTCATCCTGCAAACTGGCATTCTCCCTATCGCCTTTCTGTGGATTTTCCTACAGCTATTCAAGCAACTTTTCCGGATAAATAGTTGACATTAATGTCAAATATTGACAATATTGTCAACGCAGGGGGAACCAAAGCCGTGAACAGGTACGGTTCTGTGGGCCGGAAGACAAGAAGGGGAAGTAATCCACCGGCCTGCGCGGACAGAATCGTTCTGCGGTGAGGGCAGCCCGGACCAGGAAGGGTCCGGGCTTGTTCTCGTGCGGCGCCTGGCAGAGAAAAGGAGATCAGTATGCCAACAAATCACAGAGCTCGGCTGTACAAGGCGGCGCACCTGACCCTGGCATTTGAAAATGTTTTCAGAAAGCTGATCCGGTTCCTGGTTGGTAAGATTTCCTTAGTGAAGCTGCAGGAAATGATCCGCTACATTTACGTCGAGGAGGCTGAAAAGAACCTCCGGGCGGAGAATCCCGGCAAAAATGTCCCGATGACCAAACTGGCCCTCGTGACCGGGCTGGATACGCGCACCCTGGTCCAGGTCCGGAAAAAGCTTGAGCTGGACGTTGATCAATACCGTCAGCAGTTCCTCACGGAGCTGACCCCCGAGAGCGCCATCATCGAAGCCTGGACTGACCTGGCTGGCGGCAGGGAGAAGTGCAGGGGGTCATGCCTGAGTTACGGCAGCGCCGATGACGAGTTTGAAAACCTGGTCAGATCCACGATCTCAGGAAGGGGTATCACCACGCAATCCATCATCAACAGGCTGCTGGCTACCCGCAGCATCGAGCAGGATAAGGAAAATCAAACCCTGACACTGGTAGTTGACCAGTTCTCGCCATACCTTTCCGAGGATGAGCCAAGCATGGTGAATGCCGCCCTCTCGTCCATTTCCAGCCTGATATCAACCATGGAGCACAATTTGCAGCCATCGCAGGAAGATAAGTTTTTCCAGCGGCAACTCTGGACCTTTCGACTCGATTCGGGTGACCGGCTGTCCTTCAGGCGGGCGATGCGAAAAATGCTGGAAGAATACAAGGACGGCGCAGAAAAAAATATTGAGCCCTGGGAGCGTGAAGAATATGGCGAGGATCTGGTCACCGCCGGAGTGGGATTCTACTACTTCGAGGATGCGTGACTTTCGTCACGCTTCTCGATAACCCCGATTAATCAGCTCGATTTTGCAGACGAAGCCAAATTGCCCTTGATTGAGAGGGCTCGTCAGAGTCGGCTTGTGTATTTTGACCGAGCCAAATCATCTTTGTTGACTTGGGTTTGGTCACGGTGATCAGGTGGCGTTCGTAATCGTCCTTGAACACCCGTTGGGTACTGGACGACTTTGAACCATTTGATTCTTTATGAGCGGGCTGCTTCCGCTGGATAGCTGTGGAAGGGTCAGCTGACGGTAAGCTTGTCGCCTGATTATTCACGAATTTGACCTGTGTTGTCTCGTCAACCGTTGTTGCGGCGAAAGCACTTATCGAGGGCAGTAATCCCGCCAGAAAAATCAAGCGGCTGATGACTGGCTTGAAATTGTTGCTGGAGTTGTTCGAACTAAACATGAGACTAACCTCCTTGTTACTGGTTTAGAGAAAATCTTTTTCCCTTACAAGGATATATATGCACGATACGCGCCAAATGAATTATCAGGATAAAATGTATTTTTATTACAGATAGTTACAGGATATTTTATTTTCCAGAGTGGGTAACAAAGCCTGAATTCGTGACGAATTCCGTCAGTAAACAACAGAAATGTGGCAGAAAATGGCGCCCTCGACACGATTCGAACGTGTGACCTATCGCTTAGGAGGCGATTGCTCTATCCTGCTGAGCTACGAGGGCGTGGGTTGCAGCGGTTTCAAATAATTTGGTGAATGTTTGCTGAAGTCATTTATCAAATAGTACTCATTAAAAAATTCTGAGGAATGATACTCACGTATTCAATCAGATTCATCATGATTTTAGCAAATATGCTTATAAACATGAGTGTACACAATGGCAGACATTTCAGCATTCCAGCCTTGGATGGCTCAATTGATTGGCTGAGGGTGTGACTGTCCGCCAAAACAACCAATAGGCGGTCACTATGAAAAAATTAATTAATTTGTCTCTGACACTTCTTCTGTTTGTGTTTTCCACTGCCGGATTTGGCCAGGCAGAAGACACCAATCCGGGCGGGGATAGCCTTGCCGCCCTGCAACAGGATATTCAAGCCATACTCAAGGAATACAAGGTGCCGGGTGCAGGGATTGCGCTGGTTAAAAATAATCAGCCGCTGTGGATTGGCGCGTTTGGCTATGCAGATTTGGCTTCACAAACTCCGGCAAGTGTCGACACAGTATTCAGGCTGGGGTCTCAATCGAAGAGCTTTCTCGGGTTGGGATTTTTACGACTGGCTGAACAAGGCCGCGTCGAATTAATTACGCCAATATTGGACATAGTTCCGGATTTGCAATTTGAAAACCCGTGGCGCGCAACGGATCCGGTTCGTGTGGTGCATTTGCTGGAACACACAGCAGGTTTTGATGATTTGCATATGAATGAGTTTTTCAATGCCACAGATGATCCGGAATTACCCCTTGAACAAGTTGCGGCTATTTCGCCACAAACCCGCACGGTGCGTTGGAAGCCGGGCAGTGGGAAATCCTATTCAAACCATGGTTATTTGATTGCTGGCTATGTGATGGAAATAATTACAGGTCAGCGTTATGAAGATTACTTGAAACAGGAACTCTTATTGCCAATTGGAATGATTCATTCCAGCGCCAGATTGAGCGAGGTGCAGGAAAATTTAACCACTGCCTACAACAATGATCTGAGCGTAGTGCCGGACTTCAACGCATTGATCCGTCCTGCAGGTTCAATGAATGCCAGTCCGAAAGACATGGCTTTATTTCTGGAGTTTTTGCTGGGTCGCGGCAGCATTAACGGCCGGCAGGTATTGACCGCTGATTCGCTTCATCGTTTTGAAAACCCCGAGTCATTTTTCGCTTTGCGTCAGGGTTTGGATGTGGGTTATAGCCTGGGTGTAAGACCGAAATTTGAAAAAGGCTATAAAGGCTTTGGTCATCGCGGTGGTGCGCCGGGCATGTTAGGTGAGTATTTATATTTTCCTGAGCTGGGAATGGGTGTTTCTGTCTCATTCAACCAGATGAATGATAAAGCGCTGAACAAGGTTTTGGATAAAGTTTTGAGCTTCATGTTTGCGGATATACCCGGCAAAACGCCACCGCTTGTTTCGTTGGATTCGCAACAATTAAGCCAGTTTGCAGGCTACTATGAGCTGCGTAGCCAACGGATGGAATTGATGCGATTTATCAATGAACTGGTTGGTGGAGAAACGGTGTTTGTAAAAGACGGAAGTCTTTACATCAGCGAATTTTCGGGCGAACCCGTCAAGCTGTTCCCGGTCAGTGACCATAGCTTCAGAAAAGAGGGTCAGTCTGAAGCAACTGTCATATTTCTTCGTACAGATGAAGGTGAGGTGATGGCTGACAGCTCCACCCATTATGTCAAGGCATCTGCGTTGCCCTCCAGAATCACGATTGGCCTGCTGATCACCACTTTTGTTTGCATCTTCTCCATCCTCGTATATGCACTTATCTGGATCCCTGTCCATCTCTACAGAAAATACCGAAAAAATGGAGTGGGGAACTCAGCCAATTTGCTTCCCAGAGTATTGCCACTGTTGGCCACGCTGGCATTATTTACCGGCTTTGGTGCTTTGAGCTTGCACAACGGCATTATTACTCTTGGCCAAAAAAATGGCATGAATATCACCTATTTAGTGGCGTCTTATGTATTCGCGGCTATGTCGCTGGTATCTGTGTTTTTTAGCATTCCCTATTTGAAATCCGGGGACAAAGCCTTTGCCCGTTGGCATACCCTGGTTGCTTCATCAAGCTGTTTGGCATTAACCATTTACATGATGTACTGGGGTTTTATCGGATTAAAACTTTGGGATTATTGAGCCCCATAATTTGCCATCTAAAATCGGAGCGCATGCACTTGCAGATCACCAGGGCTCAGCAGGCGTCCTTGATTCTTGTTGTTTTGCTGATGTGGGTATTGGTGCAGATCAAGTACATTGACGTTTCGAATTGGCTCGTCGAGCACAATCGTTGAGAATATTGTTTTGTAATTGCTTTGAAGGATTCCTGCCATGCCCATCACCGCCTTCCGTTTGCTTTTGATTTGCAGCATGCAGGTATTCATCCTGGCCGCCTGTCAGCCGGATGCTGAAACGCCGGGTGAAGCACCGTCAGTCGAACCTCCGCAACAGACAACACCCCTTAAAGCTGATGTACCCCTTGGGCAACTACCGTCAGACGTAACGCCGACTGCCTATGCGCTGGAGCTAGTCATTATTCCTGAACTGGAAGAGTTTAGCGGTAAAGCCGTTATCGATATTCAAATCGAGGGAGAAAAAGACCACTTTTATCTGCATGGCAAAGACATCAAGGCCCGTAAGGTGCAACTATCCAATGGGGTCAATACTTTCAGTGGAGAATACGAGCAGGTCGATCCTTCCGGAGTCGTCAGAATCACCTCACCACAGCCCCTGCAGGGCAATATCCGGCTGGCAATCGAATACAGTGCGCCCTTCAACCAAGCCCTTGAGGGCCTGTACAAGGTTTCCGAAAGCGGCAGAGATTATGCCTTTACCCAGTTCGAAGCTATTTCTGCCCGGCTGGCTTTCCCCGGTTTTGACGAACCGGCCTTCAAGACGCCGTTTACCACCACATTGATCGTGCCAGAAAACCAGGTTGCCATCAGCAATACGCCCGAGCTTTCCAGTGAAGTGATCGATGGTATGAAAGTCGTGCATTTCGCAACGACAAAACCATTACCGACCTACCTGATCGCCTTTGCGGTGGGAGATTTCGACGTGGTGGAAGCGCCGGACCTGCCCCCGACCGATATTCGTGATCGCCCTCTGCCGTTGCGCGGTATCGCGGTTAAAGGCAAGGGTGAGCAACTGGCCTATGCGTTAGAGGGCACTAACGCCATCGTCACCGCACTCGAGAGTTATTTCGACATTCCCTACCCCTGGGCCAAGCTGGATCTCATCGCGGTACCCGATTTCAACGCCGGGGCAATGGAAAACGCGGGCGCCATTACGTATCGCGAAAGCCTGTTGTTGTTCGATGATACGGCTACTCCGGAACGCAAGCGCCGCTACAAGTTGGTGCATGCTCACGAACTGGCCCACCAGTGGTTCGGCGACCTGGTCACCCCGGCATGGTGGAACGATATCTGGCTCAACGAATCTTTTGCCACCTGGATGGCCTTCGCAGCCATGGACAGGGCCGAACCGGAGGCAAATTACCGCCGCGACCTGCTGGGATTCGGACTGTACGTCATGGCCGAGGACTCGCTGGTCAGCGCCCGCAAGATTCGACAACCTGTGCTCAGCAACAACGACATTGCCACCGCCTTCGACGGCATAACTTACGGCAAGGGCGGGGCAGTGCTTTCCATGTTTGAAAACTTTATCGGCCGGGAAAATTTTCGCCAGGGTGTGCGCAATTACATGGAGGAATTTGAATACGGCACTGCCACCGCGGATGATTTTATCCGTCATCTGGCAGCAGCATCGAACGGACAGCCGGCGGAACTGGTGGTCGCCGCCTTCAATTCCTTTCTTGAACAGCCTGGACTGCCCCTGGTTGAAATCGCACATCAGTGCAATGAGGAAAGCGTCAGTATCCATTTAAAACAATCACGCTATTTGCCGCTCGGCTCAACGGGTAGTTCCGATCAGGAATGGGGTATCCCGGTCTGTTTGCGCCTCGGTTATGCAGTTGATGACATGATGACCTGCCTGGTTCTGACCGAGAAAGAGCAAATCTTCGAGCTGCCGCAAGCCTGTCCTGACTGGATCGCTCCTAACGCGGACAATGCCGGCTATTACCGCTATAGCATGGGCCAGGATGACTGGACCAGCCTGCTTGCCAATAGTGCCAGGCAAAACACCAATGAAATGATGGGTATGCTCGGCAGCCTCACCGGTGCATTCAATGCGGGCGATCTGGATGTCGCCACCCTGATGGCGATCACCCCGCAGTTGGTTGCCAGCGCGGACTGGCAGGTTGCGACCGCGCCCATCGAGCAGATGAACTTCATGTATGAGCAAATGGCCAGCGAAGGGCAAAAGCAGGCCCTGCAACTGCGCTTTGCCGACTACTACAGCGTCAAATTGAATGAAACAGGTCTGGAACCAACGGAAGACTTCGAACGGGCCAGGTTACAGGACGCCCTGGTCGAGTTCATGGCGATCACCGCCAGGCAACCCGCGTTGCGGGCTGAGCTGGTCCGTATGGCGCAGGCCTATACGGGTTTTGGAACAGACAACAAGATTCACGCCGATGGCGTTAATCCGATCATCATTGGCACCGCCCTCATCGTTGCCGTGGATGAACTGGGCAATGACTTTGTCGATCACCTGTATTCACTGTTCACGAATTCGACCGATGCGGTGGTGCGCACGCGGGCCCTGGACGCCATCGGCAACACCAAGAATCCCGAAAAAGCAGCCGAGATTCGCGAACTGGTATTTTCACCAAAATTACGCGATAACGAGATTTCCAGCATCCTCTTTCCGCAGTCGTGGATGCCGGAAACCCGCGACGCCACCTGGTCATGGTTCCAGCAGAACATTGACCGGATCCTGTCGCGTATTCCCGAAGATCGTTGGGGACAAATGACCCTTGTGGCCAAGACTTTCTGCACCGCCAGGAAGCAGGCTGAAGTGCAGGACTACTTCGCACAGCGAATTGACACGATGACCGGCGGGCCGAGGAAACTGGCGCAAACACTGGAAGGCATCGACCTGTGCGTGGCCAAGGTGAAACAGCACAAACCGGAAATGGACGCCTGGCTGGGGCAGTAAGCCGGGTGCAGCCCCAACGGCGCCAGCAAACGAAGACGAGTTAATTGCCAAACTCGGTCAGGCTCTGGAATTCGTGCGCTAGCGGGAAGCGGTAACCAGCGTTTCAATGACATCATCCAGGGTGTTTTTGAGCAATCGCCTGTCGAAGTCCGGTTCGCGCAGGCTTCGAGCCTTCAACCCTTCGATCAGGCAAAGGAGCATCAACGCGCGCGACGGCGCAATCGCGGCCGGCAGGCCGTAACCGTCTTCTTCCCGGCTCCGGCAGAGCCAGTTGGCCAATTCGGAGCACACTGCGGCATCGTATGCCTTCAGCGCTTCCGCGATTTGCGGATCACGCGTGGCCTCGGCCGACATATCCAGGTATAGAACCGTGCTCAATGTCCTTTCATCAGACGCTTCCTGCTCGTCGAAGTAGTCGACTATGCGCGCCGGGAGGTCGCTGGAAGCATGCATCTCACGAATTCTCGCGCGGGCGATTTCGAGTTGCTGTTCAATGATGGCCAGGATGATGGCGTTCTTGTTCTCAAAATACCGGTAAATGAGTCCCGGACTCATGCTTGCCGTTTCAGCTATAGTAGCCATGCTGGCCGCGTGGAAACCCCTGTCCACAAAGCAGGTTCTGGCGGCATCCAGAATCCGCTCCCTTTGCATACGGGCGCGAACTTCAGCTTTGGTTTCGGATTTCTTTTTACTCATGATCTTATCGCCTCTTTTGCCGGGCTAACCCCCCTTCTGGGCAATGTCAGGCACGCGGTGTCGTCGCACGAAGGTTTTTTGCACCACGACGAAAAACAACGGGATGAAGAAAACCCCCAGGAAAGCCCCGGCTAGCATGCCGCCCAACACGCCGGTACCGATCGCGTGCTGGGCGCCGGAACCCGCCCCACTGGCCAGCACCAGGGGTGTTACACCCATGCCGAAAGCAAGGGACGTCATGATGATTGGCCGGAAACGATCGCGAACCGCCTGCATCGTGGCTTCGACCAGTTCCATCCCCTTTTCGAGATTGTCCTTGGCGAAAGATATGATCAGGATGGCGTTCTTACTGGTCAGGCCGATGGTCGTCAGCATCGCCACCTGGAAATAGACGTCGCGTTCGAGTCCGCGCAAGGTCGCGGCCAGCGCGATCCCCAGGATTCCCAGGGGCGCGACCATCAGCACGGAAGTGGGTATCGACCAGCTCTCGTACAACGCCGCCAGGCACAGGAATACGATCAGCAGTGACAGCGTGTACAACAACGGCGTCTGTGCTCCCGCCTCCCGTTCCTGGTAAGAAAGCCCGGTCCATTCGAGGCCGAAACCTGCCGGCAACTGCGAGACCAGGGCTTCCATTTCCGCCATCGCAACACCCGAGCTCACGCCTTGCGCGGGTTCACCAAGGATTTCCAGCGCCGGCACGCCATTGTAATGTTTAAGGAGTGGCGAACCGTAATCCCAGTGCCAGCTGGCGAAAGCGGAAAACGGCACCATTTCACCCGTGCCATTGCGCACCGGCCAAAGCTGAAAGTCCTCGGGCATCATCCGGTATGGCGCGTCTGACTCCATGTAGACGCGTTTGACCCGGCCCCGATCGATGAAATCATCGATGTAGACGCTGCCCCAGGCCGCCTGCAAAGTCGAATTGATTGCAGCGATATCCAATCCCAGCGCACTGGCTTTTTCAAAATCAATATCGAGCTGAAACTGCGGTGCATCGGCCTGGCCGTTGTGACGCACATTGGCCAGCAGCGGGTCCTTC
>JAHEFT010000153.1:0-19224 GCA_024640025.1 Chromatiales bacterium | reverse complement strand
AAGGCCGGGGTCAACACGATGGCCACGAGCACGGACAGCGCCATCGCCGAGACAATGGTGGCGGAAAACTGCCGGTAAATTACCCCGGTGGCCCCTGACAGAAAGGCCATGGGCACGAATACCGCGGAGAGCACCAGGCCAACAGCCACCAGGGCGCCGGTAATCTGGCGCATCGACTTGCGGGCTGCTTCCTCCGGTGACAGGCCCTCCTCGGTCATCAGGCGCTCAACGTTTTCGACGACCACGATGGCGTCATCCACCAGCAAACCGATGGCCAGCACAACGGCAAAAAGCGTCAGCATGTTGGCGGAGAAACCCAGCACGGCCAATACGCCAAACGTGCCGAGTAAAACCACCGGCACGGCGATGGTCGGAATCAACGTTGCGCGAAAATTTTGCAGGAACAGGTACATCACCAGGAAAACGAGGACAATCGCCTCCAGCAGGATCTCGATAACATTGACAATTGCGGCACGGACAAACGGCGTTGTTTCAAAAGGGATAACGGTGCGCAGCCCGTGAGGGAAAAACGGCTTGAGCTCTTCCAGCCGTTCCTCGACCGCGGCTGCTGTTTCCAATGCGTTGGCACCGGTCGCCAGCATGACCGCGAGCCCGCTTGCCGTTTGACGATTGTATCGGGACACCGCCTCGTAACTCTCCGAACCCAATTCTACGCGGGCCACGTCGGATAGTTTCAGCAGCGCACCATCGGGATCGCTGCGCACAATGATGTTACGAAACTGCTCCGGCGTCTGCAGACGACTCTGGGCGGTGATCGTTGCATTGAGTTGCTGGCCGGGCATGGCGGGAGTGCCGCCCAGTTGACCAACGGCAACCTGCTGGTTCTGCGCCCTGACCGCGGCAATAATGTCGGCCGGTGTGAGCCGGTAAGCATCCAGCTTGTTCGGGTCCAGCCAGATGCGCATGGCATATTGCGATCCGAACACCTGGACGTTGCCTACGCCCTGGACGCGGCTGAGCTGATCTACAACGTTGGCGTAGACGTAATCGGAAATATCGGTTCGTGACATGCTGTCATCTTCCGAGACGAATCCGACGACCAGCAAAAAGCCGCTGCGTTCCTTGCCCACATTGACACCCTGCCGCTGAACCTCCTGCGGCAGAAGCGGCATGGCCAGTTGCAGCTTATTCTGCACCTGCACCTGGGCAATATCCGGGTTGATGTTGTTCTCAAACGTCAGTGAGATCGAAGCACTGCCGCTCGCGGAACTGCTGGAGGACATGTACAGCAGACCGTCCAGGCCTTTCATGTTCTGCTCGATGACCTGCGTGACAGAATCCTCGACCACTTTGGCTGAAGCACCGGGATAACGCGCGTTGATCGTAACCGTCGGAGGTGCGATGGTTGGATACATGGATACCGGCAGCTGTGTGATGGCGAGTCCGCCGGCCAGCATGATGATGATGGCTATAACCCAGGCAAAAATCGGGCGGCCTATGAAAAATTGTGCCATGAACGGCGCCTCAATCCCGGGCAGATTCAGCGGTAGCCGAGCCGGTCTTTTCCGGTTCCACAGGCCCTGGTTCAACCGGAGAAGCCCCGTTCTGACTGTTTTCGACCTCGCTGACGACCACGGAATCACCTGCCCGGGCTCTTTGCAGACCTTTGATGATGACCCGGTCGCCCGCGACCAGCCCGCTGCTTACCAGCCACTCGTTCCCTATCGTTCGGCTGACCTCGATGTCGCGTCGCTCTACAACGTCCTCATCATTCACGATCAGTACGGCCGCATTGCCCTTGACGTCACGGACAACCCCCTGCTGCGGCACCAGCAGCGCGTTCTCCAGGGTGGCGTTGCTCAGCAGCGCTCGAACATACATCCCGGGCATCAACAATTGGTCCGGGTTCGGTACGACCACCCGTAGCGAGTAGCTGCCGGTAGCCGGATCGACCGCAACGTCTGTAAAGGTTAATTCCCCCTCATAACCGTAACGCGTTCCGTCTTCGAGTAAAATGACGACGGGTATATGCTCCGAAAGCTGGATGGCGCCGCTGGAAAGCTCCCGCCGCAATTGCAGCAGTTCACTGGCCGAACGCGTCAAATCCACGTAGATGGGATCAAGCTGCTGTACCGTGGTCAGCGGCTCATCCTGATCCGCCGTTACCAGTGCGCCCCGCGTTACGGTCGATTTTCCGATTCGGCCGTCGATGGGAGAGGTGATTCTCGCGTAATCCAGCTTTACCCTGGCGCTGGCCAGGCGGGCTTCCGCAACATCCACGTCGGCCGAGCTCTCCAGCCTTGCTGCCACGGCGTTGTCGTAATCCTGCTTGCTGATGGTCTTACTGCCAATCAGTTCTTCCGCGCGGTTTGCATTCAGTTCAGCCACATCAGCCGAGGCCCTGGCCCGCGCAAGCGCAGCCCGGGCGCTGTTCCAGTCCGCACGGTAGGTCGCATCGTCGAGTTGATACAGCACCTGGCCCGCCGTGACGAGACTGCCTTCGTCGAAAAGCCGCTCCTCGACGATTCCGGTCACCTGCGGGCGGACTTCTGCAATCACATAGGCGTTCGTTCGCCCGGGCAGCAGGCGGGTCAATGTGACCGCTTGCGCCTTCAAAATGACTACCGTGACGGCGGTTGGCCCTCCTGCTTGCATGGATGACGCCTGTTCCTGATTACAGGCAGCGAGCAGAAGCGCTAAAAAAGCCAGGGAGATAAGAGAACGTGAAATGACAGCCATTGGAACCGTGCCTGTAGAACAGGAGACCGGACTGCGGGAGTAACCAACAGTCACCAAGAACTATAGAATGAACGTTCATTCTCTTTCTGTCAAGTCACGAAATGATCGGTTGCTGGCATCAGATTAGTGCCAGACCTGTTGGCTGCTTTCCACGCGGTAAAGAATGTAGTCACGCAGCAGCCGGGCGTTGGCGTGCCCGATATAGGGAACTCGAACAGAGCCCGAGGCCATGAACAAACGCAGGCTGGCCAGGTTCTTGCGTCGTTGGTAGCGGGATTGCGTGATGGTGACGCGCTGCACCTTGCGGAATAGCAAAGCCACGGTGCGATAGCCCAGCAGGCCGGAACGACATACAATTTCATCGTCATCATGCATGTAGCCGGCACGCTTCCAGCTGCGCCATGCGAACAGGCTCATCAGAGGAAACCAAAGCAGCGCCAGCAAACCTGGCGGGCCGGACTCGCCATACATTAATGCGGCAGCTAGCGAGGCAGGAACAAGCCCCAGAAACAGGATACGACCTCGCATGTAGTAGGGCGAGATCTTTTGAAATCGTTCGCTGCGCGGGTTCTGTGTCAGCCGGCCGGCTTCGGGCGCCAGCAATATGGGGTGCAATTTGTCCGCAAATTCAGCGGTCACGACAGGAATGGTGAATACCTTGCCCGATCTCTGTTTTCGGCCACTGATTGCCTGGCGCGCAGTCAGCGTGAATCGCTTTAACCAAACCTGCACAATGCCTTGCTGCAATCGCAGCGTCTGAATCTTTTGCAAGTCCATCGAATGTTCGTGTGTCGTTAACAGTCCGCCGCGCGATCGTAATGTGCGGCCGTCGAGAGTAACCTCAAAGTCGTGAAAACGCAGGAACGCTGCGCCGATCGAAAAAAGCATAAGAATCAATATGATTAAGGCGATTATCGCAGCAATAATAAGCGCGCCGGTGCCTACATTCAATTGTGATATAGCCAACGTTTCGGATTGAATTGCGCTCTCGACGACCTCCTCAACCCGGTCGCCCAATTGCTCCATCAACGGAGCGATAAAAGCAAAAAGTATCAAGGCGCGCCGATCTGACAGGGCAATTCGTATCATGTCGCGCCAGTCCAGCTTCAGCAGCAGTTTTTGCGTCGGCGCAAGCGTTTCCTCATCTTCGATGGTTGTAAGGTCGTCGCCGCTGATCTTCTCGCGCAGAGCATCTGCGAAGCTTCGTGTAACCGCTGGCAGGTTGCCCTCGCTGCCCGATGAACCCGCAGTATCAAAAGCCACAGTGACCAGCCCCAGCGCCCGATAGATGAGGTTTTGTTCGGTATTGATGCCCTGGATGCGACTGAATTTGATATCGAGCTGTTTCTTCTTGATGACCCCGGATCGAATCAGTATCGAGTCATCGCGAATCTGATAACGAAAAAACAGCCAGCTCAGAACAGCACCGAAAACAATGATGGTCGCCAGCAAGATGCCGCCCAGGATCAGCTTGCTCACCAGGTCACCCTGATAGGCGACCAGCAGCGCAAATAGCGGGGCGAGCGACTGAACCGCGTTCTTCATGAGTATGCGAATGATCTTGACCAGAAAAAACAGGATCGCGTAGGGCGATGTGCGATTCCACAGATCGTGGTCAGCGGTGCTCAACAGTGGCCCCTGCTTTTTCGAGAACAAATAGCCTCAGCTGTTCGGCTACGGCGCTATTCAAGCCGTCGATCTTCAGATCGCCACTCGAACCGCCAGCGGTGAACAATTGCAGCTGGGCAAGGTTGAATTTGCGATCAAACGGCGTGCTGCTGATTTCGACATGTTGAATACGATTGAACGGAATGGCAGTAACGGATTGCCAGACCACGCCTTTGCGAAACAATATGTCCTTGTCGCGCACCACGTAGCCGCGTTTTGGCAACGCGATGCCAGGCCAGAGAAACAGCAGCGCCGCGACGATTATCCCTACCGCCCAGAGAACGAGCCTGGGTATAATCGGTACCGGATTTATCGTGGTCAGTATCCCCACCGGTACAGCGATAATGACAACCAGGATCAGATTTTGAAGCTGGCGCAATCGTTTATAAGCTGCATCCAGCGTTTGCCACGTGACGTCTTCGGTTCCTGGCAGGTCTGCCAACGCGATTTCCGGATTCTGAAACATGATAGCCCCCAGGATTCTCGAAGGTACATTATAGGTTAGCCATGAACAACATACCCGCAACGACTTCCCAGACCCGTTCATTCACCACGATTTTCCTCATCGAGATGTGGGAGCGTTTTGGCTTCTACGGGATGCAGGCGCTGATCGTGTACTACATGGTGCAGCAACTGGATTTCCCGGACGAGCGCGCCGCGCTGGTTTGGGGCGCCGCCGCGGCGCTGATCTACGTGGCGCCGGCAATCGGCGGCTGGATTGGCGACAGGATTCTCGGCACCCGCCGCACCATGCTGCTCGGTGCGGTTATTTTATCGGTCGGTTACGCGCTGATGGTGGTGCCGGGCCAGAGCGTCTGGTTCATGTTTTGCGCGTTGGGGGTCATCGTGGTCGGCAACGGCCTGTTCAAGGCCAACGCCGGAAACATGGTGCGCAAAATCTACGAGGGTGACGATTCCCGGATCGACAGCGCCTTCACCATTTATTACATGGCGGTAAACCTGGGCGCCATGATCTCCCAGTTATTGACCCCGTGGCTGAAGGACTACGTCAATACGCATTACGGTAACGGCCTGGGTTGGCATATCGCCTTCGCTGTTTGTGCGGTCGGCCTGCTTCTGGGCCTGGCAAACTATGCCCTGATGAGCCGCACCCTGGCGCATATCGGTTCTGAGCCGGACGAGAGACCGATGCACTGGGGTAAGCTCGGCGTAGTCCTGGCCGGGGGCGTACTGGCCGTGTTCGCATCGGCCTACATCCTGCAACATGAAGGAGTCGCACGAGCCTTTGTGTATGTCGCCGGCCTGGTTGTGATCGGCATCTTCGCCTACCTGATCAGCACCAGCCAGCGGAGCGAACGCGCGGGTCTGATAGCGGCCCTGGTGCTGACGGTACAGACCGTGTTTTATTTCATCTTCTATCAACAAATGTCGACGTCGCTCAATTTGTTTGCGCTGCGCAACGTAAACCCCGCCTTCGAAGTGTTTGGAGTGCATCTGTGGGACTGGTCGCCGGCGCAATTCCAGGCTTTTAACCCGATCTGGATTTTCATTCTCAGTCCGATCCTGGCCTGGGCGTACACCAAGGCAGGCAAGGCGAACAAGGACCTTTCCATTGCGGGCAAGTTCGCCTTCGGGTTCGTTATCGTGGCCGCAGGTTTCTTCATCTATGGCGCCTCGGGCCACCTGGCCGATAGCAGCGGAAAGGTGTCTTCCTGGCTGATGGTTTGGGGCTATGGCGCCATTTCTCTGGGCGAACTGTTGGTCAGCGGCCTTGGCCTGGCGATGGTCGCCCGTTACGTGCCGGCACGCATGGGCGGATTCATGATGGGCGCGTATTTCATCGCCTCCGGAGTTTCCCAGTACCTCGGTGGGGTGGTTGCCACGTACGCCAGCGTACCAAGCAATATCACCGATCCGCTGGAATCGCTTTCGATCTATACCAGCCTGTTCAACAAGTTGGGCTTTGCCGCCCTGGCCTGCACGGCGATTGCCATTGCGGTGTTGCCGCTGATGAAGCGTCTTTCGCAGACCCACCACACGGAAACCCATGCCGCGGCATAAAGCCGCTGTTATCCCATGCGCCCGATCGGGTCGTCCAGACTGTCCGGGGGGACGGTGAACCATGCAGGGCCATCTTCGGTGAGGTAGAGGCAGTCTTCCAGCCGCACACCGAAGGCATCAAAATCGTATAGCCCGGGTTCGTTGGAAAAACACATGCCGGCTGCGAGCGGGGTCTGCTCCCCATGAACGAAATTGACGGGTTCATGGCCATCCATGCCAATCCCGTGACCGGTGCGGTGGCTCAGGCCAGGCACCTGGTAACCGGGGCCCCAGCCCAGACCCTCGTAATAAGCCCGGACGGCGTCATCGACCGCTCCGGCAGCGGTCCCGATTTGTGCCGTTTCAAAGGCGATCTGCTGACCTCTTCTCACGCTATCCCACACTTCACGCTGGCGTTTGTCCGGTTCGCCAAATACAAAGGTTCTTGAAATGTCCGACTGGTAGCCATGCACCGAGCAACCACAATCCATCAATACAATTTGCCCTTCTTCAATCCTTTGCGCCTGGCCGGTACCGTGCGGGTAGGCGCTGGCGACACCGAAAAGGGCCATGTTCCATGAATTGGACCCGCCCAACTCCGCCTGGGCGGTGGCCATCAGAGTCTGGACATCGGCCGGATCCATGCCTGCCTCAAGTTGACCGTAAACGTGGTTGTAGGCAGTTAAAGTGACTTCACTGGCCTTTTTCATCAGGGCAATTTCGTTGGCTGATTTGTACATGCGGCAACCCCGGGTTACCGGTTCCGCGCTGGTCATCTCTGCGGTTGGCATGGCGCCGGCAATACCTTCAGAGACGAACTGGCGAACCGTGCGCTCCAGTCCGATGCGACCGCGATTGATGTTGTTATCCCGCAGAAAGCCGGCAACGAGTTCGAACGGGCTGTCGTGTTCGTTCCATGCCCGCACATCAGCGCCAAAGCTCATGGATTCGCGCACGCTGGGTTCTTCAAAAAAGGGTGTGACAATGCCAATTTCGCCCTCACGGGGAATGATGACTGCGGTCAGGCGCTCACTGCGCCACCAGTCCACACCACTGAAGTAAAGCATGGCGGACCCGGGTTCCAGTACGATCGCTGCGATATTATTTTCCGCCATTAGCCGCTGAGCTTTTCCAATACGCGCCAGGCGCTCTTCGACGCTGATGGGTTTGGAATTTTTTACGATGGATTGTAACGCGGGTGTGCTGCTCACTTTCCCGCCCGGACTACAGGCGCCAACGACTGCCACGCCGGCTGCGGCGCCTGACAATTTCAGAAAATCTCTCTTATTCATTTTTTGTTTATTGCCTCCCTGTCGAACCAGGATCGACACTTACAACCCTTTTCATCGCCTCGATTCACCGTTCAGACGTGGCCTGGCAACACTGACTTCTTCGGGGGATTCGAGGGCCGCCCCGGCGAAAATTAACGTCAACTCCCTTATTCTTCCGGGTAGACTAACCATTGATGCAAATAATGTGAAGCGGTAGACCCTTTAACCCCGAAACCCGAGCCATGAGCCGACTCATCCTGACAGCAATTTTCACCTCAGTTTTCCATGTCACCGTCGCGAGCGAGCTGGCTGCGGAGCTCGTCACTGTGCAGATGCAAACCAGCGCGGGGAATATAACGCTGGAGCTTTATCCGGATGCGGCGCCGCTTACCGTGGCGAATTTCCTCAATTATGTTGACCGACATTTCTATGATCAGGGATCCTTCTATCGTGTCGTACGTATGGACAACCAGACGCAAAACACCATAAAAATCGAAGTGATTCAAGGCGGCCTCAACCTCGAGCCGGAGAACCTTCCATTCGCGCCGATTGCTCATGAGACCACGGCAGATACCGGAATTCGTCACACCGACGGGGTGATCTCGATGGCCCGGCTGGAGCCGGGCACGGCATCTTCCGAATTTTTCATCTGCATCAATGACCAGCCTGAACTGGACTATGGTGGAATGCGTAATCCCGATGGGCAGGGTTTTGCCGCCTTTGGCCGGGTCGTCAGCGGGATGAATGTGGTCAGAGCCATCCAGCAAATGAAAACTGATACGCCACCAACGGATTCACTTGAATACACCAGCGGGCAAATACTGCTGGAACCGGTGCAGATTGAACTGGTCACAAGACTGGATTAGTACTGGCATGGAGGCCAGGTCCAGACGGGAGCCCGTTCAAATCAAACGCCCGCCCAAGTCCGCGGACGACAATCGGCGCGCAGCGCAAAAACGTGACCAATGGCCGATCCACGAACTTTTCGCCTCGGCTATACTCCAATACGAAAATCCCGGAAAAGAGACCCTATGTCCATAATCCAGGAACTGAAACGCCGCAATGTGATCCGGGTAGGTCTCGCCTACGTGCTGTTTGGCTGGGTGATCCTGCAAGGCGCTGACTTCGCCCTCGACCTGATCAGTGCGCCCAACTGGATCATCCAGGCTCTGGCGATCGCCGTCGCCGCCGGCTTGCCGATCACGCTGATCGTCGCCTGGGCTTTCGAGTTAACGCCCGAGGGCCTCAAACGCGAGAAGGATGTCGATCGCAGCCAGTCCATCACCTCCCAGACCGGCCGCAAACTGGACCGTGTCATCATTGGCGTACTGGCGCTGGCCGTCGTCTACCTGTTGGTCGATCGGCTGTTCTTACAGGACCTGATCACGACTGCAGACAACGCGCAGGACACCACTCAGGCGGTGGAGCCCGCCCTGCCAACTGCCGATCAAGGCCCGTCGGTGGCCGTGCTGCCCTTCGTCAACATGAGCGGCGACCAGGACAACGAATACTTCTCCGACGGGCTGACCGAGACCCTTCTGCATGTGCTCTCCCAACTGCCCGGGTTGCGGGTGGCGGCGCGCACCTCTTCGTTTGCCTTCAAGGGTCAAAACTCAAGCATCGCTGATATCGCCGGCACCCTGGGGGTCGCGCATGTGCTCGAAGGCAGCGTGCAAAAAGCCAACGACCGGGTGCGTGTCACGGCGCAGTTGATCCGCGCCACCGACGGTTTCCATGTCTGGTCCCAGAATTACACGCGCCCGCTGGAAGATATATTCGCGATCCAGGACGAAATCGCCACCGACGTGGCGGATGCCCTGGGCACTTCCCTGCTTGGTGCCGCGCAGCGTGACCTGCGCGGCGTCAGCACCACCGACCTGTCCGCCTACGACAGCTATCTCAAAGGCCTCGAGCAGCAGGCGATCTACTCCTATGCCAGCCTGGACGCAGCGGAAAACTACTTCAAGCAGGCCCTGGCGCGCGACCTCGGGTTTACCGAGGCCCGCCTGTCGCTGGTGCGCAATTACCTGCTCCAGTATTCGACCGGTCTGATCGACAAGGATGAAACCCGGGCTACGACCGATCCTCTGCTGCGCCTGGTGCGTGAGCAGGAGCCGGAGAACCGGCTGGCCCGTGCGCTGGAACTCGTGCGGGAACTAATGATTTTCGACCCGACGAGCAGCTTGGAAAACGTCAAGACCGCATTGGGTGAGCTGCAGGACCTGTTGCAGGCACTGCCCACCGAATCGTTTATTCGCACCGTTGTGGCGGCCACGCTTCACCAGTATTACGGCGAGAAGCAGCAGGCGGTCGAGCTCCTGCAAGCCGGCCTGATGATCGACCCGCTGGAAGGGGAGCTCCACCGGCACCTGGGTATAATTTACGTTAATGGCGAGGACATGGACCTGGCGCGCACCGAGTTACAGCGATCCATCGAGCTGAACCCCGGCAACCCCAACGGTTACGGCGCCATGAGCGAGCTGGAGAAAGAGGTAGATGACCTGCCCAGCGCCCTCGACTGGATGCGCCAGGCCAGCCTGGTCGACCGCGAGGACCACGAACTCGCCGCGATGCTTGCCCAGGACCTCTATCATCTCGGGCTGCCGGAAGAAGGCGACTACTGGCTGGCGCGCGTGCAGACACTGGCGCCGGGATCAGGCCTGGCGCGCAGCCTGGAGGTTGATCGCGCGGTAGCCCGCAAAGATACAGAACAAGTCATTGCGCTGGCCTCCGGCGTGATCGCTGACCAGGTCGAAGACCGGCAGAATGCTTACACCGATGCTATGACCCATTATGTAGACACGATGTTGCAAAACCACAGGGCCAGCGAAGCTTATGACTTCCTGGTCAGCGTGCGCCCCGAAATTACCCGGTACGATCAGGTTCCCTCAGATATACAGGGACTCATCACGCAGTGGGCCTCCATCGGCGTCATGTCCGGTTTCGAAACTTTCGAAAACCGCAAGGCGGCCTGGAACCAGTTTACCGGCAGCCTCGATGAACTGGGCTTTCCGTGGAAGAAGACCGCCTCTAGCAACAACTACACCTGGGATTACCTGATCAACGGCGATGTCGAGCAGGCGGTCGATCACTTCCTCAAGTACGAACTGGCCGAGCCTGTGGCCAAGAACCTGACTCGCCACACCAAACCCCTCTACGCGCTCAATGCGCCGGTCTATGAAGACCCGCGGGTGGCCGCCAGGTTGATCGAACGCGCCGAACGTTTCGCCGAGGTGCGCGAGGAAGTCCGCACCATGCTGCAGCAGCCGGAGTGGAACAACCCGTAAGGGCCGGGCGCAGCCAGGGTCTCGTTTCATTCTGCAACGGGCTTAGTCCTGCAGAATCTCAGGTAAGGGTTGGGGCTCGGGCAAGGGTGGCGGCAATGGCTCGCGCGGCATAAGATCTTCACGCATCGCGGCGTGGTACACCAGGCTCGCCATGAATGCGGCTGAAACCATCAGATCCTCTGGCACGATATGGTCGACAGTGTCGACATTGGAATGGTGCGTATGCGACCAGTAGTCGAGCTGATCCTGCAACAGGTCAAAAGAAGGCAGGCCAACCGCGTCGAAGGCCTGGTGGTCCGTGCCCCAATCATTACGGGGTACAGCGGCCGAAATACCGAACTCTTCGAAAGGCTTCATCCAGTTAAGGAAAATGGGTTTTACCATGTCGTTGGCCTGGGTCAGAATACCCCGCGTCCTGCCTGATCCCGTGTCGATATTAAAGTAGACCGAGAAGTTTTCGTGCTGGGGAGCCAGCTCCATGCTGCGGGCATTACCCAGGTGCTCGTTCACGTATGCCCTTGAACCCAGGTGGCCTGCTTCTTCCGCGTCCCAAAGCCCCAGGCGAACAGTCCGGTCGAGCTTCAGATCGAGGGTTTTCAATATCCGCATCGCCTCCATGACCACCGCGACGCCGGCCGCATTGTCCGTTGCGCCCGTGCCGCTGTGCCAGGAATCCAGGTGGGCTCCCATCATCACCACTTCGCGGCGCTTGCTCCCGCCCGGCAGATCAGCGATCACGTTCATGCCCTGAGCGTTGAGGTCCGGAAAAGAGGCTTCGACGTTGACGCTGAGGGCTACCGGCACCTCATTCTGAATTAGCCGAACCAGCCGATTGTAGTGTTCCGGCATAAGCTGCACGGCGGCGGGAGGTATCGGCGCAGTTGCACGGTAGGAGCCGAAGTTTGTCGCAAATATCACGCCGCCGTCACCCTCGGTATTGGTCATCATGACGGCAGCGACCTTTTCTTCGTTGAGGAATTCAATCAGGCGGTTTACGAGTTTTTCTTCCCGCTCGGAATAATCGCTTTGGATTTCATAGGGAATCAACTCGTAGACCAACCAGAGCTGTTCGGTATCAACCGGCATTTTTAGCAGTGGCCACTCATAAACATCGGTGGTCTGAGGATCACGAGCCGATTCCATGTTCTTGAGGTCATCGACACTCCAGCGCTGAGTTTGCGGCTCTGAAGGCAGTTCGAATGGTCGCTTTCCGGTGAGCAGAACGATCTTTCCGCCGAGCTTCCCGGCATACTGCTTTTTGTATGACTCGATGCGCCCGGCCAGCAAAACCAGGTCGCTTTGCGCCGGATCCTCCGGATCTTCCCACAGCGGCGCATAGACTACCGGCGCCGTGATCGTTCCTTCAGTGCCGGCGCTCCAGGCCAGCGGTACTGCGTTGAGGGTTGTGGCTTGCGGTTCAACCATGTTCACCGAGATGCCCGACCACTCCCAGCTGCGTCCGAAGTCGCCAAACTCTTCTATCCGAGCGCTTTCGATGCCGTCTTTCCGGAGTGCCTCTACGGCCCAGCGCGCGGCACGCTGATAGCTGGGGGAGGCCGCCAAACGGGGGCCGTTTACATCCGCCAGGTAGTGCATGTAGTCCATCACTTGCGAGTGATTGAAGGCCTGATCCTTGATGCGGTTCACTACACTTAAATCGACCTCATCGGCATGGCATACCTGGGTGGTGGCTAAGCCACAGATGATAATGAGTCTGGTAACGGGTCGCATACGGGTAGGCCTGTTGCGGGGGCGGAGCGGGCATATTACTTGAATCCCCTTCTTAGGTGGGTAATTTCTGCCGCGCTGAGTGCTGTAACTGTTTCCAGCTGGGTGAAAAAAGGGTGATGAACGAATTCATCACCCTTATTTTTAACGTGAAAGAAAGTGGTCGGTGACCAGGCTATTGCTTTACCTGAGTTGCACGAACCTGCGATTCTTGGCGAGGTATGCGCGGGACGAGTCGCAACTGATCAGCTCACTAAACAGCCGGTTATTGACAATCCATCCTTCGCCGTTGCCCATTCTGTCGAAGTCTGCGCCGAGCTCAGCCATGTTTTCATAAGCCTCGAGCCATTTGAAACTGTATTCTTCGCCGCCACCGCCGTACACCGGGTACCAGTGGAAAATTGGCGCGGTGGAGCCCGCATCACTCTGGTACTGCGCCCATTCCCCCATGGCGGCGCTCAACATATCAAACGAAGCGCCATCCTTGTATTTACAGTCGGAAAAGGTCATGACGGAGTCGGATGGGGTTTTTCCCTCGGGGGCTGCCTTGAAGTTAAGCGAGGCATAACTGGCGTGCCCGTCACAGCTGAGCACTTCACTAAAGGCCGCATGCAACCCCGCATTTTCGGCATTGTAGGAATCCTGGGCCTTGCCCAGGGCAACGCCGTCTTTTCCGGCGCCGATCCAGATCACGTCAAAGGTCTGTTCCGAACCGAAGTAGAAAGGAGTCAGAGTCCAGGCGGCATAGTCATCTACCCCCGATTGGTCCGCCCACATGTTCCATTTATCGACGACCGCGTCGAGGTCTGCGGGGCCTTTCTGGTCGATGTAATTGCAGGTAAACAGTTCGATAGGAATCACTTTGAAAGTATCGTCCTGAGCGAGAGCGGCGCCTGAACCCGCCAGCAGTACCAGGCCGGCTACGAAACTTGTCATCGAGGTTTTCTTCATTCTATTTCTCCATATTTTAATGCGTGGTTAAAAGAGCGGGGTTCCATTAACTATAGAACAAATCTCACAGAAGTGTGCTCTGGTCGTGGCGCCAGACATGCGTGGATCTGGGCAAAGTGAAATTCCAAACGACCTTTCAAGCTATGACACTCTGGGTCTGTGCAGGGATGCCCATTCCACCGTAATTTTCATACCCGTAACTTACGTTTGAAGTTTTCTTCGGCAACGGGTTATGCTTGCGAGGTGAAGTTGCTTTCTTATTTTAATCAATCGATTGCGGGCAACGGTTCGTTGTTGTCCAAAACCCTTGCAGCGGCCATGATTTGTGCCGCACTGGCCGCGACGGCTGCAAGCGCGGGTCCGACGAAAGACCGCTCGACGCCGCAACACGATGATCCCGGTAATATCCCGCCACCTCCGCAAGGCACGGAAAGCCAACTGTGCACATCGGGCGTCTCGTCCGGATTTGCCTGCTCCAATGTCGAACTATTGTCCCGAATGCCATTGGCGACCATTGGCGGAGGCAGCGGCGCGGACAGCTGGGGCTGGAAAGATCCTGCTACCGGGCGTTACTACGCCATGATGGCGCGCTCCAACGGAACGAGTTTCATCGATGTGACGGATCCTGAAGCGCCGGTGTACCTGGGCAATCTTCCCAGCACCACGGGTGACAGACCCTGGCGGGACGTCAAGGTCTACGCCAATCATGCGTTCGTGGTCGCCGATGATATCGACGGCCACGGGATGCAGGTGTTCGATCTTACCCGCTTGCGTGGCGGCAATGGCTCACCGCGCCAGTTCACCGTTGATGCCCTGTACACAGAAGTGGGCGGTGCACACAACGTCGCCATCAATGAAGAAAGCGGTTATGCCTACATCGTGGGTGGGGACAGCTGTGAGGGTGGGCTCCACATGGTGGACGTCAGTAATCCCACGTCACCGGTATTCGCCGGTTGTTTCTCCGCAGACGGTTACACCCACGATGTTCAGTGCGTCACCTACTTCGGCCCGGATGCCGATCACCAGGGCGCCGAGGTGTGTTTCGCCAGCAACGAGGACTCGCTCACTGTCATTGACGTCAGCCAGAAAGACTCGCCGGTCATGCTCGGGAAAGCGGACTATCCGCTAATCGGCTACAGCCACCAGGGTTGGCTGGACGAGGACCAGGCGCTGTTTTACATGGGAGACGAATTGGATGAAATCAATTACGGAATGAACACCCGAACCCTGATATTTGACGTCCGGGACCTGGACAATCCGCATTTCGCGAGGGCCCACAAACACGCCAATTCGGCAATCGATCACAACCTGTACGTCAAGGGAAACTATATTTACCAGGCCAATTACGAGGCTGGCCTGAAGATATTGCGCATCGACCGCGGCGAGCAACCGGGCCTGACAGAAGTGGCTTATTTCGACACCAGCCCTGAAAACGACTCGCGTGAATTTGCGGGTGCATGGAACGTCTTTCCCTTTTTTGACAACGGGGTCCTGCTGGTCAGTGACATGAACAGCGGCCTGTTTATCCTGCGCGCGTCACTGGCGGACGACGCGGCAGAAGTATCTCCCCTGAATGGCCGAATGAGTGGCTTGTGGACATCTGAAGGCTTGAACGACCAGGGTATTACCTTGTTCATCGATGAAAACGATTTCGGCCCGTATATCTTCATTGCCTGGTTCATATACCTGGATGGCGAGCCTTTCTGGCTGGTCGGCAACGCGCCATTCGATTACGGCGAGGACGAGGTCACGATTCCCATCCAGCGTCTTGATGGCCTGCAATTCGTTGAACCCGGGGAACAAACGGCCGGCCGTGAGAATGTTGGACCGCTCAAAATTCACGTGCACAGTTGTACTGAGTTGCACGTGGATTACGATTTTGGAACGCTGGGCAGCCGCGAACTGGTGTTCAAGCGCCTCGGGGGGGTTGAGGGGCGGGAATGCCCGGGCACGGCTCAGTGATTTCCATAGTCCACAATCGAGTCCGATAAGCTCTGTGAAATATCCTGCCCAGGCCCTGTTTTATTTGGCGAACTTGTGAAGAGGCTCCCATGAACATAAAAGCGTCGGCGCTGTTACTGACCTGCCTGGCCATCCCGTGCCTGGCTACGGGTGATGAAAGACCGCTTCGGCCCGTACACACCTATTCCATCGTTGCCCGCGATCCAGCCACTGGAGAACTCGGCGCCGCGGTTCAGTCACACTGGTTTTCTGTCGGGTCCATAGTCATCTGGGCAGAGCCCGGTATTGGCGCTGTGGCTACGCAGTCATTCGTCGATCCGAGCTATGGTCCGCTCGGCCTTGAGTTGATGCGCTCCGGAAAAACAGCGCAACAGGCACTGACCGGATTGCTGGCTTCGGACGAACACCAGGACGTGCGCCAGGTGGGCATGGTGGACGCCGCCGGCAACGTCGCCAATCATACGGGCAGCAAGGCCATCGCGGAACACTGTAACCTGCTCGGCGATAACTATTCCGTGCAGGCCAACCTGATGTGGAAACCCACCGTCTGCACCGCGATGGCGGCGGCATTTGAAAATGGCGGGGGCGACCTCGCCGAGCGGATGATGCTGGCGCTCGAGGCCGCCGAGAACGAAGGCGGTGACCTGCGCGGAAAGCAATCCGTCGCTCTCCTGGTCGTGAACGGTGATGTTGCCGAGCCGTCGTGGGCAGGGCGTATCTTCGATCTGCGCATTGAGGATCATCCGGAGCCGCTTCGGGAAATGCGGCGCCTGCTCACGATGGCGCGCGCTTATCGCCTGATGAACGAAGGCGATGAGTACATGACAAACGGCGAGGTCGAAAAAGCGGTAGCCGCTTACAGCGGAGCCGAGACGCTCGTTCCCGACAACCATGAAATGATTTTCTGGCACGCAGCGACACTGGCGGCTGCTGGCGAAGTAGGTGAATCCTTGCCGCTGTTCAAAAAAGCATTCGACGCCTGGCCGCAATGGCGCGAGCTCGTAAAGCGCCTGCCTGCCGCGGGGCTGCTGCCGGACGACCCTGTGCTGATCGAAACGATACTCTCGGTTGATTAGCGCGCCCCTTCCGCTATCCTGATAATAACTTCGCCCCAAATCGGGCCGCAGCAATACTGCCCGGAAAGGCGGGCAGTCGAAAGGGCAACCAAAAGGTCCCTATGTGCGTCTTATTGTAGGTTAACGGGCCACCATGACTTATCGCACTGTGGCCGGACCAGCGGGTTCGCTACACTTTCCGCGAAAATTAATAAAGCTGATTGCTATTTACGGCTACAGGGCAGCAACCATATGAAAAAAAGATACATAGTGCTGGGCGCGGTCATCATCGCGGTGGTGGTGGCAGTCGGGCTCGCGATGAAGAAGGGTGGCGAAAAAGCACCGTCCGTGCAGACCGTCCAGGTTGAGCGTGCAAAGATTGTTCAAAAGGTCAACGCAACCGGCAAAGTTCAGCCAAAAACCCAGGTCAAAATTAGTGCTGACGTCAGCGCCAAGATCATCGCCATGCATGTCAAGGAGGGTGACTGGGTTGAGCGAGGCGACCTGTTGCTGGAGTTGGACGGTGAGCGCTACCTTGCCAGCGTGGAGAGCGAAGAGGCCAATGTGCGTTCGGCGCAGGCCAACGCCAACCTGGTTCAGGAAAACGTCGTACAGACCGAGCGTGTGTTCAAACGGGCCCAGGAGTTGGTTGATCGCAACCTTGAGTCGCAGGCGACCCTGGACAGCGCGCAGGCAGCCTACCAGGTGGAATTGGCACGTTACCAGTCGGTAATCGACCAGGTAGAGCAAGCCAGGGGCCGCCTGAAACAGTCGCGCGATGACCTGTCCAAGACCACCATCTATGCGCCCATGTCCGGCACGGTCAGCGACCTGAACAAGGAGCAGGGCGAGATTGCGATCGGATCGCAATTCCAGGAGGACGTCATCATGGTGTTGGCTAATCTCGATGCCATGGAGGCGCTGGTGAACGTTGATGAAAATGACATCGTTTCGATCGCTCTGGGCCAGGTTGCAGAAATCGAAGTGGATGCCTTGCCAAATGAAAAGCTGGCCGGCACCGTAGTTGAAATCGCCAATTCCGCAAACGTCTCAGCCCAGGGCACTACCTCGCAGAAAACGGAATTCGAAGTGACCATCGCTGTCGATACAGCCCGGGAAGAATTGCGCCCCGGCATGACGGCCAGCGCCGATATCATTACAGACACCAGGGAAGATGCGCTGAGCATCCCGATCCAGAGCGTTACCGTCCGCACGATCGAGCAACTGGAGGAAGGTGACGAAAAGGCCAGGGAGAACTTCACTCCGGAGGAAGATGGCTTCGTCGAACTGGTATTCGTAGTGGAAGACGGCAAAGTTGAGGCGAGACAGGTGGAAACAGGGATCCAGGGCGACGAGCTGATCGAGGTGACCAGCGGGTTATCCGAGGGCGACGAAGTCGTCTCTGGAAGCTACCGTGCGATATCCCGCGATCTCGTGCACGGCGCAGTCGTGACGGTAGACAACGAGCCCGCAAAGGCCGGGCCTGAATAAGGTGTCCAGGAGCGCGTTGGAAATGCAAGCAGATCAAATGGGTGCGCGGCTGTCTCTCAAAGATGTCGTCAAGGTTTACGAGATGGGCTCCTCCAAGGTCTATGCCCTGCACGGCGTGTCGCTTGAAATCGAAGAGAACGAATACGTCGCCATCATGGGGCCGTCGGGGTCGGGCAAGTCAACCCTAATGAATATGATCGGCTGCCTGGATGTACCCACGACCGGGGCCTATTCGCTTGACGGGGAACCGGTCAGTGACAAGGACGAAGACGAGCTGGCCGATATCCGAAATCGAAAAATCGGTTTTGTTTTTCAGACCTTCAACCTGGTGCCGCGCTCGACCGTATTCCACAACGTTGAGTTGCCGTTGGTATACGGGGGGGTGGGCCGGCTGGAGCGCAGGCGGCTGACCGAGCAGGCCATTGAAAGAGTGGGCCTGCTGGATCGCATGCACCACAAACCCAATGAGTTGTCGGGCGGCCAGCGACAGCGTGTCGCCATTGCCAGGGCGCTGGTGTTTAATCCGTCGATCATCCTGGCCGATGAGCCGACCGGCAACCTCGACAGCAAAACCGGCAAGGAAATCATGGCGATGCTGGATGAACTGCACGAAGGCGGGCACACCATCATCCTGGTCACGCATGAGGATGACATTGCCATGCATGCCCAGCGTGTCATTCACCTCAAGGACGGCAGGATCGAGAGCGACGTCTCAAAGCCCCGCCATCCGGAGGAAAGCAAGACGCGCCTTTCCGTGGTGCCCGACTGACGGAGCTTTCGCATGCACATAGGCCTGGAAATCACCGAATCATTGAACATCGCCCGCTCCGCGATCGTGGCGAACAAGGGCCGTGGAACCCTGACCGCCCTGGGCATCGTGATCGGCGTGGTCGCGGTGATCACCACCATGACCGCGGCCAATGGGCTCAAGAACACGTTCCAGCAGTCTTTTTCCTCGATTGGCACCGATGTGCTTTATGTGTCCCGCACACCCTGGGTTCACATGGGGAATTACATGGAATTCCGCAATCGCAAAAACCTCTCGATTGAAAATTCCCGGCAGTTGGCTGAGGCGTTGAGCGGTCGCGGTTTGGTCAACCCATCAATCAG
>JAHEFT010000088.1 GCA_024640025.1 Chromatiales bacterium | reverse complement strand
CCGCGGGGCCGGATTTCGAAGTGACGCGTACCACCGGCCTGGGCAGAACTTTAGAGTACGACGTTGAGCGTTCCCCGGACAAGTCTCAACGAACCGTCAACACCGCGACCGACGGTTCGCAAAGCTCTTCTCAGCTCCTGGTTCAGTCGGGGCAAGTTGTCACGAGCTCAGCAACCGGCATGGAAGGCTCATTCAGCCAGGGCCCCGATCCGCGGTTTGGTATGCAGGCGCCCATTATTCAATCTGCAGAAATCAGCGCCGTTGGCGGCCCGACCGTGAATGTGGCGAGTAGCAGCCTGGCCACGCTCACTGACCCATTGGATCCCCTGAGCCTGGTCAGTCTGTCAGGCACTTCGACCATGGATGGCCGAACCACAACCAGCGAATACACAGCAGTAAACCGTATACAGACCATCACCAGCCCCGAGGGGCGAACGACGACTGTGGAAATCGACCCGTTGGGGCGCCTGGTCTATAGCCGGTTTGGCGATTTGGCCCCGGTTACTGCGAGTTATAACGCACTCGGGCAGCTTGAAGTGATAGTGACAGGAACGGGCGATGAAGCACGCAGTAGTGAATTTACCTACGGGGCGGATGGATTTCGCGAGAGTGTCATCGATCCGCTGGTCCGAACCTCAAGCCTGACCCGCGATTCGGCCGGACGCATCACCTCAAAAACGATTCCCGGCAATATTACCGTTCAGTTCGGCTATAACGAGGCGGGTGACCTGGAAGGCATCACGCCTTCAGGCAGGCCTCAACATGGTTTTACCTACACTTTGCAGGGTCAGATCGAAAGCATCAACCCGCCGGATGTGGCAGGAACCGCCCCGTCGTTTTTTGAATACAACGACGACCGTCAGGTCACTTCGATAACTCACCCAGGCGAAGAGTTGCTTGGATACCAGTACGACGATCAGGGTCGCCTTCAGACCATCACTTTGTCTGAATCAGCGCTGAATGTCGCCAGCTACACCTTTGAATACCTGGTCGGAAATCAATTGGATTCAATTGCCGGACCCGGAAGCCAGACGGTCAACTTTGATTACCAGGGCGACTTGATCACGGGCGTGACCTGGGGTGGAGTGGTGGAGGGCAGTTTCACCCGCAGTTTTGATAACGCTTTACGTGTCAGCAGCGAGAAGGTAAATGACCAAGAGCCGGTCACCTTCACTTACGACCATGATGATCTGTTGACAGCTGCCGGCGCCCTGGTGATATCACGCGACGCTGTAAATGCCCTGGCCCAGAGCGCCACATTGGGTGTTATCGAGGATAATTGGGAATATAACAGTTTCGGCGAAATAGAAGGCTATTCCGTTATCGCCAATGCAGCCCTGATTTACAGCGTTGATTACACGTTGGACAAACTGGGCCGCATTACTCAGAAAGTTGAAACTATCGGAGGTGTGACCGACACTTTTGACTACGAATACGGCCTAAATGGTCAACTAATCCAAGTGGAGAAAAATTCAGTTATTGTTGAGACCTACACCTACGATGACAATGGCAATCGCCAGACGGCCACCGTCGGAGGCTTGGGTGCCAGCGCAACATACGACGACCAGGATCGGTTGCTGAGCTATGGAAGCACAGCCTATATGTATACGCCTGCAGGGCGGTTACTCACCCGAACTCGGCCAGATGCTGAGATTACCACCTATGACTACGACATCGTCGGCAACCTGCGCGGCGTGGTGCTACCCGATGCGACCGAGATAAGTTACCACCAGGATGGCCCCGACCGGCGGGTTCAGCGTTCAGTGGATGGTTTGATCACTCACCGATTTCTTTATAGCGGCAGGCTGCCGGTTGCGCAGCTGGATGAATTAGGGAACTTGGTCAGTCAGTTCGTCTATGCAGGACCATCTGTACCTGTCCTGATGATTCGTAACGGGGTTAATTACCGGTTGGTCACTGACCAGGTCGGTAGCGTGCGACTTGTGCTCAACGCGGAGAGTGGGGCCATTGCACAACGTATCGACTACGACAGTTTTGGCAACGTAACTTCGGACACCAATCCCGGCTTTCAACCGTTTGGCTTTGCGGGTGGTCTTTATGATCCAGACACGGGGCTGGTCCGATTTGGCTTTCGTGATTACGACCCGGAGGTTGGGCGTTGGACTGCGAAAGATCCGATTGGATTCAATGGCGAGGATGCCAATTTATATCGCTATGTAAACAACAACCCGGTTAATTTCAAGGATGCTGCTGGCTTGAGTGGCTGGGATACAGCGCTCGGATTCATCGACGGTTTGAACCAGGGACTACTGGAAGCATTGAATCCCGCGGCGGCTTTGCAACTTGGGGTAGAAGCTTTGACCGATTACTTGCTGGGAGATTGGATGGAAGAAAATGGCTTTTTCAGACACCCACATCCCGGAAAACTACTCCCTCAACCCCGCGGTGTGGATTCGGGAGATTATGCTGATGGTGAATTCTACGGGTCTTGTACGGCGGCTCTGGGCTCAATGGTCGTGGGCGGCGTGGCCGGCGGCCCCGCGATCGCCGGAAAACTTGGCTCCCTGGCGACAAAATTGAGGCAATTACCGGGAAAAGCCAAACGACTAGCCGAAGGTGCGAAAGGGCTGTTCAAGCGCAAGCCCAAAGAGCTACAAAAGGCTGTTGACGGGATTCAGGATGCAGCAGATGATTTCCTTAAGCAACTTTACCAGGAGGGATTTGAAAATCCTGGGAATGGTCTTCGATCCAGCGGAGGAAGAATAAATCCTGGTGCAGGCAAAGGCGGCGGTGGTGTGGGGATTTAGACACAAGATTATAATCAAAGGGGGTTTGACCCCGATCATTCTCTCAATATTTGCAGCAATATTTGGGGTCAGAGTAAAAACTGACAAACATCTCAGGCGAATATCGGCATGCATGCGTTTTTGTCTTGGTAACCCTCTGTGTAACCATTCACAGGGAGTCCACATGCCGAGAAGAACACGCAACTGCCCACCGGGTTTGTCCATTCTCATTGCGCAAGTAATGGGGACAGAGTAACCCGGCTGCTTGTCAGCATAACCTTTAGATCCATTTTACTCTGACCCCATCAATTCTCTGTCCCTTTACCCTGACCCCATAAGTTGCGGCGAAATCACTACAACAGCGAGCGACCTCACAGTGCGCTGGGCTATCGCCTATCCGCACCCGAAGTGAATCGGCCAAGACAGATGGATGAAGCATTGGAATCCGGCCAAATGGCCGCTTAAACTAGCCTGACATCTGGACCGGTCAATGCGGGCGCCTCAGTGTCACATACCGGGTCGCGGGTGGGCTTCACCACGTACTGCATGCGTTTTCCGGAGGTTCAGACGTCGATTGGCGCCCTCTGCAATTCCGATTTCATGACCGCCAGGGTCTCCACGGACGTGCGCGACCCGGTGCATGATCAGATTACCGATGTGCCACGTCCGAGGGATGGAGAAAATTGAATACGAACCAAAATGTCACCGAAACCGGCCCTATCCTGGTGCACAAGCGGGATGGCGTCACGACCCTGACGATGAATACCCCCGCCCGCCTCAATGGCTGGACCCGGCAGATGATGGATGCGCTCCGGGCGGGTATGAGCGCCGCTGCCGGTGATGACGAGACCCGCGTGCTGGTGTTGACCGGCGCCGATCCGTACTACTGCGCGGGCGTCAACCTTGCGGGCGCGTTCCGCCTGGAGCACCCGCGCAAAATGCACGCGACGATCGTGAAGAATAACGAGGCGCTTTTCAACCAGTTCCTGGATTTCCCCAAACCCATGCTGATAGCGGTCAATGGTCCGGCCATCGGGGCCAGCGTGACCTCGGCAACGCTCTGCGACGGCATCATTGCTTCGGAGAAGGCTACCTTTTCAACGCCTTTCGGCGCCTTGGGCATACCCCCCGAAGGCTGTTCGAGCGTGCACTTCGCGCGACTGATGGGCGAGCAGAATGCCGGGAGAATGCTGGGCCGGGAAGGCTGGCGCCCGAACGCTGAAGAAGCGCTGGATGCCGGGCTGATCCAGTGGGTAGTCCCGCACGATCAACTGGCGGACGAGGCCGACCGGATTGCCCGGGAATGGATCGACGCGGGCGCGCAGCGCCAGTTTCGTGGCGGCAGCGCGCGCGAGGAACTCAAGGCCGTGAACGCCCGCGAATCGGTCGATCTCGCTGACGCGTTCCTGAGTGCTCCTTTCATCAAGGCGCAGTTCAAATTCCTGCGGAGCAAGAAAAAGTGGGGGCCGGCGGCCATGTTCCTGGCCATGCTGGTATCGAGGCCGGCCTGGTCCCGCTTGCTGTAGTGGGGTTCGACCCTTACGGCTATACTTCGCTTCCATGTTCCGGATATTCGGTAAAAGCAGAAGTGAAGCCTTGAACGATCATCGTATGGGCCGTTATCTGCGCTATGCGATCGGTGAAATTCTGCTGGTCGTGGTGGGCATTCTGATCGCCCTGCAAATCGACAACTGGAATGACGATCGCGAGGAAGCCGCGACGCTGGATTCTTACCTGCACAGCATCGCGCGCAACCTGCAGTCTGACATTGAAGAACTGGAGGAACTTCGGGAAAAGCGCCAGGAGAATCTGCTTACCCGGACCCGCGTACAGACCTTACTTCGAAAATCTACGCCGTATGACGTCAATGACGTGTTTTTCTTTAATCGCAGTATTTATTTCGCCAGGCAAACCCTGCATTTCATCCCGGATACCAGCGGCTATGAAGCGCTGAAAAATTCCGGCGTACTCGACCGGTTGCAGGGACAGGATATCGAGCGGCTTTTGTCGGACTATTACAATGTGGTTGGCAATACTCAACACCTTGAATCGGAATTCAATGAGTTGATCAAGCCGTTTGGCATCCAGTTTGACCTTAGCACGTTGAAGAATGTGGAAGATTTCGCCTTTGGTGATCCCGTTGCCTTATCACCGGAGCGATTTCAGGAGCTGCAGCCCTACTATCGGGAAGTGATTCGCGGATCATCCGCCGTTATGCTGTTCAATGCCCAATACTCATCCTATTTAATTCTGCAGGAGTATGAGAATGCCATCGCGTTGGGCCGTGCTTTTGTGCAAATGGTCGGCGCGGGACGTTCAAATTTTGGTTCGCAGGAGAATATTCTTCCAGGATATGCCGGTGACGCCCGAAAAATCGGGAAAGCAGAACTGGTCGTCAACGGCGCCATATCGTTTGACACCTATGGGTTCTGGTTCACGAGTTCTAATGACAACGGCCAGGAATTCAAGCCGGACTCGATTCGGCGCACAGATGATGCTTTGCATATCCTGTATCCGGGGGGTGAGCCCGATCCGCTTCATGAAAGCTGGGCCGCGATCTGGTTTTCAGTGATGGAACCGGATCCTGGCAGGCCCTCCAGGGATTTTTCCATGTACGACACGCTGCAACTCGAGTTGAAGGGTGAACTGGGCGGAGAAAGCATTCTCGTCAATATGAAGGATAAAGACGACCCGGATGATGGCACTCAAGCCAATGTCGAATTGGTATTAACGGATCAGTGGCAGACCTATGAGATCGAACTGGCCCGATTCGAAAACGCCGACCTGAGTGTGTTGAGCGTCGTCACCGGGTTCCTGTTCCTTGATCAGTTTGAACCGGTTTCCTTCCAGATTCGAAACGCCCGTTTCATCAAACAAGCAGACCGTTAGGCTACTCAGCCGGTCGTGGACCGGTCGGGACACACTTCTGCAAAGGGCACCCGCGAGATGGACCTCACTTGCGCCGCGGGCGGGCTGTGCTTCAGCCCTTCGGCCAACACCTCAATGCGGATAGCAAATGCAAAACACATAAGATAAGGGGCCAGAGAACGAACCTGGCCCCTTACCCGGTTCCGATCAGTTCACCGGCATGCAGGACTGACCGATTACGGTGCCGACGCCAGGGGGGTCGTTCCAAGAGTTGTCATCATCGAAGCCGCAGTGCGCTACGCGGACGTCGCCTGGCTGCCCCGAGAAACTCACCGTGCAGTACAAATACTCCCTCAGGCTATTCCCTGTATCAAGCCCTGCTGCTTGCCCGGCAGTCATACTAGAATGAGTAATGGAATCTCTCACGACACCAGCCGCATCAGTGAACTTCACGGCGACATTCGTTAAAGCGTGACCACTCACGTTGACGATACTGCAATAGTGCACCAAGTGATAGACGAGTGGACCGCTCAGCTTGACCTCCGCGTCCTTGCTGGGTGCCGCTGCCTGGGCAGACGCAGCCGTTAGCAGCAAGCCCAGCAGTGCGGTGAACACTAACGCCTTGGTTGTAAACCTGGATTCAGTAACGCGTAAGAAGAACATCTCCGACCTCCTCGAATTCCTCTCATCACGGATACCCGCGCTTCTGCGCTGGGTGCGTGATGATCAAAAACGGGACGGTAGCCGTGGGCACGACCGCGCACGCCGGCCCCATACCCGAACCAAAAAACGCCGCAAAGACATACAGCTGTCTTCCCGACCCTTCGCAGTTGGGGCGCAGAGACCAGCGTCCAAAGTGTGTTGGGTTGGCGTGTCAGGACCCTGACACGTTTCTGATACTAGCATTCCCGGAGCACTCGGTGTCAAGAGGCCGAAATGATCTGAGCAGCGCAGGCCTCACCCGACGCGATGCGCGCGGAGGGCATCACAGCTTCCTCGATGGCTCGCGACGAATGGCGCCCTGCGTTCTCCCCGTGCAAATCCGCTGCAAAATTCGGGCCGGGTTCACCGGCGCCCTGGTGATGGGCGATCAGGTGCTATTCGGTGTCATTCCCAGCGAGGACATGGACCTCGTCGTGGTTCCGGGCTGGCGCTCGCTGTACGTCAGTCCCGACAGCCCCAACGTGGCCACTTCGTTAGCCAGGCAAGGCGGCGCCAATCAGTTACATATTCCGCCGATATTCCCCACCCACGTCGTAAAGCGCATGGCTCATCGAGCCCAGCGAGCACACCCTGCCCGCCTCCATCAACGCCTCGAAGGTGTTCTTCCGCTCCCGCGCCACCTGCTGCAGGTGCCTGAGCCGCGGCTTCGCTTCCTCCGCGTGCATGGCCCGGAACGCCTCGACGTTGGCCACTTGCTGGTTCTTCTCGTCCACGCTGGAGCGCATCAGCTCGATCGCACCCACCTCGCCGTGGCCGTCCGGCGGCAGGAAGGTATTGACGCCAACGATCGGCAGGCTGCCGTCGTGCTTCTTGCTCTCGTAATACAGGCTCTCTTCCTGGATCTTGCCGCGCTGGTACATGGTGTCCATCGCCCCCAGCACGCCGCCGCGCTCCGAGATGCGCTCGAATTCCTGGTATACCGCTTCTTCTACCAAGTCCGTGAGTTCGTCGACGATGAAACTGCCCTGCCAGGGATTTTCGCAGAAGTTCAAACCCAATTCTTTGTTAATTATCATTTGGATAGCGACGGCTCTTCGCACGGATTCTGGCGTCGGCGTGGTGATAGCTTCGTCGTAGGCGTTGGTGTGCAGGCTGTTGGCGTTGTCGAACAGGGCGTACAGCGCCTGCAACGTGGTGCGAATGTCGTTGAACTGGATTTCCTGCGCGTGCAGCGAGCGTCCGCTGGTCTGGATGTGGTACTTGAGCTTCTGGCTGCGCTCGGAGGCGCCGTAGCGTTCCTTCATGGCCCGCGCCCAGATGCGGCGCGCCACCCGCCCGATTACCGTGTACTCGGGGTCCATGCCGTTGCTGAAGAAGAAGCTCAGATTGGGCGCGAAGTCGTCGATGTCCATGCCTCTGGCGAGGTAATACTCGACGATGGTGAAGCCGTTGCTCAGCGTGAAGGCCAACTGGCTGATCGGGTTGGCGCCGGCTTCGGCAATATGGTATCCGGAGATCGAGACGCTGTAGAAGTTGCGCACCCTGTGGTCGACGAAGTACTGCTGGATGTCGCCCATCATGCGCATGGCGAACTCGGTGCTGAAGATACAGGTGTTCTGGGCCTGGTCTTCCTTCAGGATATCGGCCTGCACGGTGCCGCGCACGCTCTTCAGCGTGTCCGCCTTGATCTTTGCATAAGTATCGGCATCGACCAGCTTGTCCCCGGTGATGCCAAGCAACGCCAGGCCAAGACCGCTGTTGCCTTCCGGCAGATCCCCCTTGTAGTAAGGTTGCAGCCGGTCCCTGAAGTATTCCGCAATCTTCTTTTTGGCCTCTTCCCACTTGCCATGCTTGTGCAGGTAAAGCTCAACCTGCTGGTCAATGGCGGTGTTCATGAAAAAAGCCAGGATCATTGGCGCGGGGCCGTTGATGGTCATCGACACCGAGGTGTTGGGGGCACAGAGGTCGAAGCCCGAGTAGAGCTTCTTCATGTCATCGACGGTGGCGATGGAGACGCCGGAGTTGCCGACCTTACCGTAGATGTCGGGCCGGGTGTGCGGGTCCTCGCCGTACAGGGTCACCGAGTCGAAAGCCGTACTGAGTCGAACGGCCGGCTGACCGTGAGCCAGCAAGTGAAAACGCCGGTTGGTGCGTTCAGGTGTGCCTTCGCCCGCAAACATGCGGATCGGGTCCTCACCACTGCGCCGGTAAGGAAAAACACCTGCCGTGTAGGGATAGCCACCGGGCAGGTTCTCGCGCATCAGGAACGACAACAGCTCGCCCCAATCGGCGTCGCGTGGCATGCCGATCTTGGGGATGAGCTGGTGGCTCAGGGATTCCTTGAAATTGTCGCCGGTGACGGCGCGGCCACGGACTTCGTAGCTGTATTGCTCGGTGCGAAGGCTGGCCTTGCGGGTGGGCCAGGTTTTCAGCAGGTCGACAGCTTCGGAGGTTAATGTGCGAATGGCGTCGTTGTAGCGTTGGCGGAGCAACGTCATGGCGCGGTCGGGGCCGTCTGTAGGAGCGGATTTATCCGCGATGGGGGTTTCGGGCGCTTTGTTCCCGAATAAATTCGATCCTACATGGTCATCGCCGTACAGACCGAAGGGTTTGGGGAGCGCCGGATCCTCGATGGCCTTGAGGGATTCATAATAGTTCTGCGCCCGGCTGGCCGCATCAGCCTGTTCGACGATGGAGGCATTCACTCCCCTGCCCTGCTCGGCGATCTCGGCCAGGTAGCGGGTGCGCTGACCGGGGATCAGAACGGTCGCCTTGGGCTCCCTCACAGCGGTATCAACGTTCGGCGTCCACTGCTCGGCCAGCAGATCGAGCTTCTCGCGCAGCAGGCGGCACAGGTTGACGAACATCCAGGTCAGCCCCGGGTCATTGAACTGGCTGGCAATTGTCGGGTAGACCGGCACGTCTTCATCAGCGGCATGGAAGGCGTTGTGGTTGCGCTTCCACTGTTTGCGGACGTCGCGCAAGGCGTCCTCGGCGGCGCGCCGATCGAACTTGTTCAACACCACAAGTTCGGCGAAGTCCAGCATGTCGATTTTCTCGAGCTGGCTCTGCGCGCCGAAGTCGGAGGTCATCACGTAGATGGGGAAATCGACCATGTCGACGATCTCGGAATCGCTCTGGCCGATGCCGGCGGTCTCGACAATCACCAGGTCAAAGCCCGCTGACTTCAGGAAAGCGATGGCGTCCTGCAGGATCGCCGAGGTCGCCAGGTGCTGGCGCCGCGTAGCCATGCTGCGCATGTAGAAGTGCTCGTTGCGCAGCGAGTTCATGCGGATGCGGTCGCCCAGCAGCGCCCCGCCGGTGCGGCGACGCGTTGGATCGACGGCCAGCACGGCGATGCGCATATCCGGGAAGTTTTGCGCGAAGCGATTGAGCAATTCGTCGGTGACCGAGGACTTGCCGGCGCCACCGGTGCCGGTGATGCCCACGACAGGCGCCATTTTTTTCACGCCCGCCCACTCACGCCGCTTCAGCTTCAGCTCAGCCTCGCCGAACACCTCGTCCTCCAGCGCGGAGATGACGTTGGCGATGGTCTTGTGGTCCGACAGGTCGATCTGCCCGGGATATTCAGTCGGCACCCGGTGCTGCGCCGCCCGCTCGACCACGTCGTGGATCATCTCGACCAGGCCCATGTGCATGCCATCGTCGGGGTGGTAAATGCGCTCGACGCCGTACTCCTGCAACTCCTTGCTCTCGTCCAGCGTGATGGTGCCACCGCCCCCGCCGAACACGCGGATGTGCCCTGCCCCGCGTTCCCGCAGCAGGTCCACCATGTACCTGAAGAACTCGATGTGGCCACCCTGGTAGGAAGAGATCGCGATGGCGTCAGCGTCTTCCTGGATCGCCGCACGCACGATGTCCAGCACACTGCGGTTATGGCCAAGGTGAATCACTTCGGCGCCCTGCGCCTGGATCAGCCGACGCATGATGTTGATCGCCGCGTCGTGGCCGTCGAACAGCGAGGCAGCGGTGACGAAGCGCAACGGGTTGGCGGTTTCGGTCCCGGCGGCCTCGGTATGACCGATCTGATCGGCGCTAGTGCTCATTTCTCGATTCTCCTGGCATGCGGCAATACCGGCTCGACCGGTAACCGCTGCAATGGCTCATCCGCAATTTTAGCGGATGAGGCTGGGCCACCCACAAAAAAATGACGCTCAAACATCATCAGGTGGCCTTTTCGAGCTTCAAAGATCTGTTTGTGGCCGCTGAACACCATTTATCCGCCAAACGTGACACCAAATTGGATTATGATTACAATTTAAAGTCGATCAAGCAACCCCGCGTGACCCCGCCAGCGTTGACGCTGCGCCAAGGCCCCACCAAAGAAGCGTCTAACTGTCCTCACGCCGTTTCCACGCTCCTGGATTCAGCACTGTTTGAGTGCCGGAATTCCCGCTTGTCCGGATACGGTCCCAGCAGACTGAAGGGCACAATCGCCAACACGGTCGCGGCGCAAAGAACCCATAGCGCCAGATCGTAGGTA
>JAHEFT010000087.1 GCA_024640025.1 Chromatiales bacterium | reverse complement strand
CGTGGTAGGAGCGAGCGTACATGTCGTAGGCCGCGTATTGCATGGAGACCGTCAGTATCTTCTGCAGGTGGGCCGGCAGGGCGTCGAACTTATCTTTATTGACCATGAACTGCAGTTCTGTTGCCGGTTCATGCCAGCCGGTGTAGTAGTAAGGGGCGATTTTCTGGAAACCCATGTTCAGGTCCAGCGATGGGCCAACCCATTCCAGCGCGTCGATGGTGCCGCGGTCAAGTGCCGTGTAGAGCTCGCCGGGGGCGATATTGGTCACCACCACGCCGAGCTTGGAAAGCACTTCACCGGCAAAGCCGGGGATCCGCATCTTGAGTCCCTTCAAATCGTCCAGGGTATTGATTTCCTTGCGGAACCAACCGCCCATCTGGTTGCCCGTGTTGCCGCCCGGGAAGGAGTAAACACCGTGCTTGTCGTAGACCTTTTTCATCAATTCCATCCCGCCGCCGTAGTAGAACCAGGCGTATTGCTCCGGGGCGATCATTCCGAACGGCATGGTGGTGAACATCATGGTGCTGGGGTCCTTGCCTTTCCAGTAATAAGAAGCAGAGTGGCCCATTTCATACTGGCCGGCGTTGACCATATCGAGGATACCGAACGCGGCCTTGTGCTTGTTCGCAGAATCGATCCGAATCTCCATTTCACCGCCCGACATTTCCTTGACCATGTCGGCCATGTTGATGACCGCGTCACCAAAAATGGGAAAACCGCTACCCCAGGTCTGGGCCAGTTTCCAGACAATGACTTCTTTTTCTGCCGGCTGGCTCTCCGGCTGCGCTGCCTGCTGTGTCGCCGGCTGTTTCTCTCCGCAGGCGGTCAGGCTCGCAAAGGCGACCAGGATCAGGAGTCCCGTAACGGGTTTCATAAATTTCATCAGTTGATTCATATCTTTCTTCCTTGCATGTGGAAATGCGTATTGTGGAAAGTAGATTGGACGCCCCCTTTCACGCGCTTCGGGGACTGTCGCCAGCAATACACACCTTATTAAACTGGCGCTACTAACGGGCGACCTGTCAAGCAGAAACGTCTACAACATAAAACATACTCCACGTCGGCCGCGATGTCGACGATTCCCAATATCACGGACCGGTCCGAAAAGTGCTCTGGATAAAGGCTCCGACCCCAATAGCCTGACTCTTGAATGTTTCTGTGCCAGTACCAGGCCGGACACGGGAACACAAGAATTCTGGTGAATCTGCTTGTACGCCAAGTAAAGAAAAAGCCCGCTGATGTGCGGGCTTTCGGACTTCCTGAGACTTAATCGGAAGATTATTTGGTGGTGATGGGTGGACTTGAACCACCGACCTCAGCATTATGAGTGCCGCGCTCTAACCAGCTGAGCTACATCACCGGAAACTGTTTTGCGCCCGAAGGGATCGTGGTGATCAGTTGGGGCGCAAATTCTCTATCTACGGCCTTTGAATGTCAACCTCGCAGATCAAAACCGGTAACCATAAGTTTCGAAAAACCGGTCCTGGATATCGCCCAAGGTCGGGTTGTGATTCTGCGGGCCCTGCTGCGCGACTTTGATGGCGCCCATGACCGATCCGATGCGGCAGGCGGTGACCAGGTCCAGGTCGTTGAGAAGTCCAAATATAAGACCGGCCCTGAAGGCGTCCCCGCATCCGGTTGGATCCTGCACGTCGCTCGGCGTCACGGGGCTGATAGTTTCTTTGCCCTCCCGGGTATGCAGAACAGAACCTTCCGCTCCACGCGTCACGATCAGGGCTTCCACCTGGCCGGTTATGGCCTTGCCGTCTAACCCGGTTTTTTCCTTTAGCATCTGGTATTCGTAGTCGTTGACGACAACGTATTCCGCTTCCCGGATAAATTGTTTCAGTTCCTCCCCGTTGAACAGAGTCATTCCCTGTCCCGGATCGAAAATATGGGGAATCCCCGCTTTGACGAAATCGTGACTGTGTTGAATCATCGCCTGTTTGCCGTCGGGCGCCACAATTCCAACCCGGATTCCATCCGTGTCTTCAATCCGGTTCAGGTAGCTGTGTTGCATTGCACCCGGGTGAAACGCCGTAATCTGGTTGTCGTCGATATCGGTCGTAATGAATGCCTGTGGCGTGTACTCGCCTTTCATGTGTCGTATATACCGCATTGATATGCCCAGGCTTTCCAGGTGTTCACCGTATGGCCCGAAGTCGTCGCCGACCGTCGCCATCGGGTAGGGGATTTCGCCCAGTAGCCGCAGGTTGTAGGAAATGTTTCCGGCGACTCCGCCGAATTCACGACGCATTTCCGGAACCAGGAACGCCACGTTAAGAATGTGAACCTTATCAGGAAGAATGTGCTTCTTGAATTGGTCCGGAAACACCATGATGGTGTCGAAGGCGAGTGATCCACAAATTAGGGCGGACATGCTTCTTCCTGTTGCTGATATACGAACGCGCGCATTCTAACGGATTTGGCTTCATACCGGGGATTTGATTTATTTTTGATCGGGATTTGTGATATATCAGTAAGAGTGAAAACGGTGCGGGTCAACCCCACGCCAATGGTGGCAATAGGCCGGGAAAGCGCATAAATAAAGGGTTTGTGGGTAATGCAGCCTTGCGGGAAAAGACGTCTGCTGATACATTAGTCGGCTCGACCCCTGCTCGTTTAAACGGATTATTGATCATCATGGTTTTTAAAAGTCTTCGTGGCCTGTTTTCCAACGATCTGTCGATCGACCTTGGAACAGCCAACACACTTATTTATGTTCGCGGTCAGGGCATTGTCCTGAATGAGCCCTCAGTTGTCGCGGTCCGAATGGATCGCGGACCTGGCGGTCCCCAGCACGTGGCTGCGGTCGGCCGGGCCGCAAAGCAGATGCTGGGCAGAACGCCGGGCAACATCCGCACGGTCCGTCCCCTGAAAGATGGCGTGATCGCGGATTTCAACATGACCGAAGCGATGCTGCAGCACTTTATCAGGGAAGTTCATACCTCGCGGTTCCTGCGGCCAAGTCCGCGGGTACTGGTTTGTGTTCCCTGCAGTTCAACCCAGGTGGAGCGTAAGGCCATCAAGGAATCTGCAGAGGGCGCTGGCGCCCGCGAAGTATTCCTGGTTGAAGAACCCATGGCAGCCGCGATCGGGGCAGGCATTCCGGTTCACGAAGCACGCGGGGCCATGGTGCTGGACATTGGCGGCGGAACGTCCGAAGTGGCGGTGATTTCTTTGAACGGACTGGTTTACTCCAATTCCGTTCGCGTGGGTGGCGACCAGTTCGATGAGGCCATTGTCAACTATGTGCGGAGGAACTACGGCACCCTGATCGGTGAAATGACGGCTGAACGCATCAAGATCCAGATCGGATGCGCCTGGCCGGACGAAGAACCCGAAACCATGGAAGTATCCGGAAGGAACCTCGCCGAGGGAGTGCCGCGGAATGTCACCATCTCCAGCAACGAAGTCCTGGAAGCTCTGAACGAGAGCCTGACCAGCATTCTGGAGGCCGTCAAGACTGCCCTGGAACAGACACCACCAGAATTATGCGCCGATGTTGCCGAGACCGGGATTGTCCTCACCGGCGGCGGCGCCCTGTTGCGTGGTATAGACCGTCTTATCTCGGAAGAAACCGGTTTGCCGGTGTTTCCTGCGGATGACCCGTTGACCTGTGTTGCCCGTGGTGGCGGCAAGGCACTGGAGTTGATGGACCAGAATAACGGCGATTTTTTCACCACCAACTAGGTCCTAAGTGGTTACAAGCAGCCCAGGTACTGGATCCAGATTTTTCGGGGCGGGCCCCCAAACCGCACGATTGATGCTCTACGGCCTGCTGGCCGTAGTGCTGATGGCGATGGATCAGCGCGGAAATTATGTTCCACGCATTCGAAGCGCCGCCGGCACCCTCGTTGAGCCCGTATACCACGTGATCGAATGGCCCATTCGGGCCACTCGCAATCTGTTCATGCAATTCCAATCGCGGCGTTCCCTGCGCCATGAGAACGAAGACCTCAGGGAAGCCCTGCTTGAACAGAAGGCCGCGCTGCAACGTCTTGAAACCCTGACAGAGGAAAACCGGCGCTTGAGGTCGCTGTTCGAAGGCGCCGAAGGCCAGGAATTCGAATACCGCTTCGCAGAATTGTTGCGTGTCGATCTCGACCCGTTTTCCCATAAGGTGCTGATTGACCGGGGCTCCAGTGACGGCGTTGCCGAGGGTCAGGCGGTTATTGACGGTACTGGAGTGATGGGGCAGGTCGAGGACGTTAATCTCCATTTTTCCACGGTAAGATTAATATCGGATCCCAACCATGCGCTGCCGGTGCAGATCAATCGCACCGGCTTGCGGTCCGTGGCATTCGGTACCGGCGAGACCGGCAGCCTGTTATTGAACAGCGTTCCCCGGGAAGCCGATGTGCGCGAAGGGGACCTGATCGTCACTTCAGGGTTGGGTGACCGGTTTCCGCGGGGTTATCCGGTCGCCCGGGTGACGGGTATCAACCGTGAGCAAGGTCTGACTTTTGCGCTGATTAACGCAACACCGCTTGCAGCGCTGGACCGCGGCAGGGAAGTCCTTTTGATCAGTTCACCCGAGGTCGAGTCACCCGTTGCCGAGGTGGATGGCGCGGGTGCCGTCACACCAACAGCAGGTTCCAGTGATCCTCAAGACGATGCCCCGGACTTGCCGGAATGAGCCCGCGCAGTGACCGTTTCTCCGTAATCTTCGTTTCGATAGGGCTGGCTTTCGCCCTGGCCCTGGTGCCTTTGCCTTTTTTCCTCGACATGATGAGGCCCTATTGGGTAGCGCTGGCGATCATTTACTGGGGCCTTGAGACCCAGGATCGCATTTCACTGGGCATGGCTTTCACCATAGGCATCGTCCTCGATCTGTTGAGCGCCAGTGCGCTTGGTCTGCATGCCCTCAGCCTGGTGATTATCACCTATCTGGTGACACGGTTCCGTGCCCGCTTGCGTTTTTTTCCCCCCTGGCAACAGGCGCTATCGGTGCTGGCACTGCTGATGAATGACCGCATCATCCTGCTTTGGATCATTAGCCTTCGCGGCGAACCGCTGCCGTCACTTGAATTCTGGTTGCCGCCGATTGTCGGAACCCTGGTGTGGCCCTGGCTGTTTCTGTTGTTTGACCGGTATCGCGGTGTCATGCGCCATCGCCCGGGCTTATGAAACGGCCCGGTTTGACAGGTTCAATGACGGCTGGCCAGCCGCTAAAAGACCAGGCCCTGGAGGGGCGGCAGTTCACCTCGAGAGCGAATGCGGCGTTTCTCATTATCCTTGCCGCCATTGGTCTGCTCGGTCTGCGCTTTGTCTATCTTCAGCTTATCAGCTACGAGGAGTTTTCCGCCCGGTCGATTAATAACCAGGTCCGAATTGTTCCCGTGGCGCCGAACCGGGGACTGATCTATGACCGAAGAGGCAGACCAGTGGCTGAAAACCGCCCAGCTTACCGAATGGAACTGGTGCCGGAGAAAGTCGGAGACGTGGAACAGACCATTATGGCCCTCGGGCTTATCATCGACCTGCCGGATGACGTTTTTGAAAAATTCCAAGAGAGCCGGAAGCGCTATCGTGTATTTGACAGCGTACCCCTCAAATTCAATCTGACTGAAGACGAGGTCGCCCATTTCGCGGTAGTGCGTCATCGGTTTAACGGGGTAGAAATTGTTCCATACCTTGCACGTTTTTATCCCTACGGAGATTTGCTGACCCATGTGCTGGGGTATGTCGGCCGGCTGGATGTCGATGATCTGAATCGCGTTGACGAAGGCAACTACCGCGGCACCACCCACATCGGAAAAGTGGGTATCGAACGATATTACGAAAACGAACTGCACGGCACCAACGGTATTGAGAAAATCGAAACCAATGTGCAGGGCAGAATACTCAAGGTACTTGAGCGGGAAAACCCGGTGCATGGCGATGATCTCATCCTTGCACTGGATGTCCAGGTACAGCAGGTCGCCTGGGATGCGTTGGGGGACCGGCCCGGGGCTGTCGTTGCGATCGATCCGAACGATGGATCCGTGCTGGCCCTGGTCAGCAAACCGGCATTCGACCCCAACCTCTTTGTACACGGAATCAGCGGAAAAGATTACCGCGCGATACTCGAAGCTCCCGGCCGTCCCCTGTTCAACCGGCCCCTGCTCGGAGGTTATGAACCCGGCTCGACACTGAAACCCTTTATCGGACTTGCCGGGTTGGAACTTGGAGTGCGTAGCGCCGAGGATCGCGTGTTTTCCAGCGGCCAGTACTTCATGCCCGGCGTCTCCCGTGGGTACCGCGACTGGAAGAAGGGCGGTCATGGCTGGGTCAGAATGATCGAGGCGCTCGAGCAGTCGGTAAACACCTATTTTTATCAGCTCGCTCTCGACCTGGGCATCGACCGCATGCATGACTACCTGGCCCAGTTCGGATTTGGAACCCCAACCGGACTGGACCTGCTCGGCGAAAACTCCGGCGTTCTGCCTTCACGCGAATGGAAGAGGGCGCAATTTTCAGAACCCTGGTATCCGGGGGAAACGGTCATTGCCGGAATTGGCCAGGGTTTCAATGTGACGACGCCAGTTCAGCTTGCCAACGCGGTAGCGACGCTTGCCAATGGTGGAACCCGTTATGAGCCACGGCTGCTTTACGCAGCGAAACATGTCGGTAACCAGCAAGCGGATAAGATCCAGGCCCCGGTAGCCTTGCAGGTTCCTGTAAACAATGCGGCTAACTGGGGGCTTATCCACGCCGGCATGCGCCGGGTCGTCCACGGGGAGAAGGGCACGGCGAGGTCGATCCGGCCGGATTCGGGTTTCGAAATAGCCGGTAAAAGCGGAACCGCCCAGGTGGCCGCCCAGGCAGCCGACGAGGATATGGACGAAACGACTGCCTCGAATTTACGGCACCATGCGCTCTTTATCGCTTACGCGCCTTACGATCACCCTACCATTGCCGTCGCCGTTGTGGTTGAACATGGCGGCGGTGGTTCGAGAGAAGCCGCCCCGGTAGCACGCGCCGTCATTGATGCGTGGCTTGCACAGGAAATGGTGCAATGAACCGGATCATCCCGGGCTGGGTGAAATGGCCGCAACTGGATATTCCCCTGTTATTCGGCCTGCTGCTGATAATGGCTTTTGGCCTGTTGGTGCTATACAGCGCATCGGGCGAGGATATGGATGTCGTCTATCGTCAGGGCACCCGCCTGGGTGTAGGGCTGTCGGCCCTGTTGATTCTGAGCCAGGTGCCGCCCCATATCCTTCGAATCTGGACGCCCTGGCTGTATGCGCTGGGGGTGCTTTTACTGTTGGCCACCTGGTTCGCAGGAGTGGGCCGCGGCGCTGACCGCTGGCTGGACCTTGGTCTGTTACGGTTTCAGCCGTCCGAGGTCATGAAACTGGCCGTACCCATGATGATGGCCTGGTACCTGCACCCGCGTCGCCTGCCGCCGGAGCCCGTTTCCATCCTGGTCTCGTTCGCGATCATCGGTGTTCCGGCCTTGTTGATTGTCAGGCAGCCGGATCTCGGAACGGCGCTCCTGGTAGCAGTGAGTGGCGGGTTTGTACTGTTCCTATCGGGTCTGCAATGGCGCGTGATCTTTGCCATGGCGGCATTGGCTGCCGCCGCTGCACCGGCGCTCTGGCTGGTCATGCATGAATATCAGCGCGACCGGGTACGGACCTTCCTCGATCCCGAATCCGACCCGTTGGGTAGCGGATGGAACATTATCCAGTCCAAAATCGCGGTGGGTTCGGGGGGGCTGACCGGCAAGGGGTGGCTGAACGGCACCCAGTCCCGGCTGGAATTTATCCCGGAGCGACATACCGACTTCATTCTTGCCGTCCTGTCCGAAGAATTGGGGCTGCTGGGTGTTCTCTTCCTTTTTGCTATTTATCTGTTCATCGTGGGCCGCGGACTGTATGTCGCAAGCCTGGCGCGGCACACTTACGCCCGTCTGCTGGCCGGCAGCCTGAGCCTGACCTTTTTTGTCTACGTGCTGGTCAATGCAGGCATGGTCTCCGGTTTGCTTCCCGTCGTGGGTGTTCCATTGCCGTTGGTGAGTTACGGAGGTACATCCATCGTGACGTTATTGGCTGGATTCGGCATATTAATGTCCATTTATGGACACCGGAATTTCATACGATGAGGGAATTCACATTACAATGCGCTTTGTAGCCGATAAAGGAACGCGATTCACCATGAAACGGATTCTCACACTGGCGCTGGTTTCGATACTCAGCACCTCTTGCCTGGCCCAGCAGCATCCTGGCGCGGAAGAGTTTGCCGCCAAGGCGGCTGCAGAGTACAACCTCGATCAGCAGGAGGTGCTCCTGATGCTGGAGAACGCACGTTTCAAACAGTCGATCGTCGATGCGATCAGCAGGCCCGCGGAGGGCAAGCCCTGGTATCAATACCGGCCCATTTTCATCACGGAAAAGAGAATCAGGGGCGGGGTGGAATTCTGGCGGGAGAACGAAGAGCTCATCGCCCTTGCTTCCAGGAAATATGGCGTAGACCCACAGGTCATCGTGGCGATTATCGGCGTGGAAACCTTCTATGGCAGCATCACCGGCGGCTACAGGGTGCTGGATGCTCTAGCCACGCTTTCCTTCTACTACCCGGACACCGGAAATGACCGTTCCGAATTCTTCTCCAAAGAGTTGATGAATCTCTTTGTTCTGAGCAACGAGGAGGGCATTCCCGTAGACGAGGTCACCGGTTCCTATGCGGGCGCGATGGGCCTTGGACAGTTCATGCCGAGCAGTTACCTCGAGTATGCGGTGGACCTCGACGAAGATGGCCGGCGCGATCTCTGGAGTTCAATGCCGGATGTGATCGGCAGTGTCGCCAACTACCTGCACCGTCATGGTTGGGAGCCGGATCAACCCGTGACGTTCCCAGCGCGGGTGGCTGCGAATGCGAACATGGAGCTGGTGGCAAAAAGGGATTTTAAACCGAAGAAAACCATTGCCGAGCTGGCGCAGGCAGGATTCAGCCCATCGGAGCCGGTCAACAATGAAACGCCCGCAGCCGTGGCACGGCTGGAAGAGGAAGACGGGGACCATTATTTTGTCACGTTCAAGAATTTTTACGTCATTACCCGCTACAATCGCAGCCCTCTATACGCAATGGCGGTTTATGAGTTGAGCGAAGCCATCCGGCATGGATTTGAGCAATGAACGCATTCCGTCACCTTGCCCTGTTGCTGGCTGTGGTCCTGTTGGTATCGTGTTCCACCGAGCCTCCCAAAGTGGAAGAGCCGCCCGATGGACCTTCCACGACCGACATCAAAGCGAAGGACGTGACTGACGCAGTTCCGGTAGCGGAACCACTCGCGCGTTATGGTAACCACTCACCCTACGAAGTATTCGGTAAAAAATACTATGTCATGAAGACCAGTGAGGGTTATCACGAAAAAGGCATTGCCTCCTGGTATGGGAGCAAGTTCCATGGACGCCGGACATCGAGCGGCGAGCCGTACGATATGCACCTGGCGACGGCGGCGCACAAAACCTTGCCGTTGCCTGCGTATGCAGAGGTTACAAACCTGGATAATGGAAAGAAAGTGATCGTGAAGATCAACGATCGCGGCCCATTCAAACATGGCCGCCTGATTGACATGTCATACGGCGCCGCTTTGCGACTGGGGATGACCGGAACCGGCACGGCCCGGGTTGACGTGCGCGTGATCGACGTTTCGGAAGCAAAGCCGGCGGTGACGTATACTGCAGCCAACGAATCACGCCCCGCAGACGGCGCAGGCACCTGGTTGCAGGCCGGGGCCTACGGCAAGCGGGAAGGTGCAGAGCAGTTGGCCGGCCGGCTGCAGCGGGCCAGCATCAACCCTGTGTCCATTCACGATGCCGGTGACCTGTTCCGGGTCTGGTTAGGACCCTACGGCAGCACCTCCGAGGTAGAATCAGTCATCAGCCGCGCCATTGAACTCGGCTTTGAGCGCCCGCATAGAGTCAGGCGCTGAAGATAAAAGACTCCCGAATACGGAATTCAAATTCAAATATGAAAAATTTTCAGACAGCCATAATTATCCTGGCCTGTATCTTTGGCTTTTCAAGCCTCGGTGTTCAGGCGCAGGTGCCGGTACTGGATAGCCAAAGCCCAACGGTGACAGCTACTGCACGTCCAATCCCGGCAGCGCCGGAGCTCGGTGCCAAGAGCTATATCCTGGTGGATTTCAACAGTGACCGCATCCTGGTCGAGCACAATGCCGACATGCGGGTTGAGCCGGCGAGTATCACGAAACTGATGACAGCCTACGTGGTATTCAGCGAACTGGCCCAGGGGAACATCAAGCTGGAAGACATGGTCCCGATCAGCGAACGGGCCTGGCGGACCGGTGGATCAAGAATGTTCATCGACCCCAGCATGCAGGTGAGTGTTGAAGACCTGATCCGTGGAATGGTGATCCAGTCGGGTAATGACGCCAGCGTCGCGCTTGCTGAGCACGTGGCAGGAAGCGAGGAAGCTTTTGCCAGCCTGATGAACCACTATGCCGAGCAGCTGGGCATGGCCAGTACCCATTTCATGAACGCAACCGGGCTTCCCGATCCAGACCATTTCACGACGGGACGCGATATTGCGATCCTGAGCTCGGCGACCATTCGGGACTTTCCTGACTACTACGGCTGGTACTCGGAAAAGGAATTCACTTTCAACGGCATCATCCAACACAACCGGAATACGCTCTTGTGGCGTGACCCGGCGATTGACGGGCTGAAAACCGGGCACACCGAAGCGGCAGGTTATTGCCTGGCTGCCTCGGCCATGCGTGACGGCATGCGCCTGGTCAGTGCGGTCATGGGTTCATCCTCCGAGTCTTCCCGCGCCAGTGAAAGCCAGACTCTGTTGAATTATGGTTTTCG
>JAHEFT010000143.1 GCA_024640025.1 Chromatiales bacterium | reverse complement strand
CCTGGCTTGGTCTCGACATTATTGAACCACGCGTACTCGACGCCCTGGCGCGAAGTCCAGACGTTTTTGCAGGTCACCGAACAGGTGTGACATCCGATGCACTTGTCCAGGTTGAGGACCATGCCGATCTGTGCCCTGATTTTCATGCGCTGGCCTCCCTGGAAGAACGTGCATCCGTGACCCGCCACTCCACCTTGTCGAGTTTGCGCACCACCACGAATTCGTCGCGATTGGAACCCACAGTGCCGTAATAGTTGAAGCCGTAAGCCAGCTGGGCGTAACCGCCGATCATGTGGGTCGGCTTGACGACGGCGCGTGTGACCGAGTTGTGGATACCGCCGCGGTGGCCGGTGATCTGGCTGATGGGCGTGTTGATGATTTTCTCCTGGGCGTGGTACATCATGACCATGCCGTCAGGAACCCGTTGGCTGACTACGGCACGCGCCGCGATGGCGCCATTGGTGTTGTACAGTTCGATCCAGTCGTTGTCCTCGCAATCGATCTTGGCCGCATCGTTTTCGGACATCCATACGCACGGCCCGCCGCGACTCAAGGTCAGCAACAGCAGGTTTTCCGAGTAGGTGCTGTGGATACCCCACTTCTGGTGCGGTGTGATCCAGTTCAAAACGACCTGTTTGCCGCCCTTGCCGACCGTGTCGATGACCGGCGCCACCGTCTTGGTATTGATCGGCGGCTTGTAGACGCACAGGCTTTCGCCAAAGTCGCGCATCCAGGCATGGTCCTGGTAAAACTGCTGGCGGCCGGTCAGGGTCCGCCACGGGATCAGTTCGTGCACGTTGGTGTAGCACGCGTTGTAACTGACGTGTTCGTCCTCCAGGCCGCTCCAGGTCGGCGACGAGATGATTTTACGCGGCTGCGCCTGGATATCGCGGAAGCGGATTTTCTCGTCGTGCTTGGGCAAGGCCAGGTGCGTGTGATCACGACCGGTGATCTTGCCCAGCGCCTGCCAGGCCTTGACCGCGACCTGGCCGTTGGTCTCCGGCGCCAATGCAAGCACGACTTCGCAGGCATCGATATCGGTATCGATGTTGGGCAGGCCCTTGGACACGCCCTCGTCGGTGACGAGGCGGTTCAGAGCGCCCAGTAGCTTGACCTCGTCCTCGGTGTTCCAGGCGATGCCCTTGCCGCCGTTGCCGACCTTCGACATCAGCGGGCCGAGCGAGGTGAATTTCTTGTAGGTGTCCGGGAAGTTTCGCACCACCTCGATATAGTTCGGCATGGTCTTGCCCGGAAGCGGGTCGCATTCGCCCTTCTTCCAGTCTTTTACATCCAGCGGCTGACCCAGTTCCGCCGGGGTGTCGTGCAGGATCGGCAGGGCGACGATATCGGTTTCCGTCCCCAGGTGACCCACGCACAGCTTTGAATAGACCCTGGCCAGTTCCTTGTAAATGTCCCAGTCGCTGCGGCTTTCCCAGGCGGGATCGACCGCGCGCGACAGCGGGTGGATAAACGGGTGCATGTCGGAGGTGTTGAGGTCGTTCTTTTCATACCAGGTCGAAGACGGCAGAACGATATCCGAGTACACGCAGGTGGTGGACATGCGGAAATCCAGGGTCACCACGAGGTCGATTTTGCCCTCGGTTTCGTGATCGGCCCATTCGACTTCGCTGGGCTTCTGGCCGCCGGTTTCACCCAGGTTCTTGCCGAGCACGCCGTTCTTGGTGCCGAGCAGGTGTTTGAGCATGTATTCATGGCCCTTGCCGCTGGAACCCAGCAGGTTGGAGCGCCAGATGAACAGGTTGCGCGGGAAGTTGCGCGGGTTGTCCGGCGCCTGGCAGGACATCCGCAGGCTGCCGTCCTGCAAACGGCCCTTCACGTAATCGACGCTGCTGAGGCCGGCTTCCCTGGCCTTCTTTGAAAGCTCCAGCGGGTTTTCTTCCAGTTGCGGCGCCGACGGCAACCAGCCCATGCGCTCGGCGCGGACGTTGCAGTCGATCAGGCTCTGGTTTTGCCAGGCGGCGCGGTCCGCGAGCGGGGAAAGGATTTCATCCAGCTCCAGTTTTTCATAGCGCCACTGGTTGGAGTGGTTATAGAAGAACGAGGTGCTGTTCATGTGGCGTGGCGGGCGGTGCCAGTCGAGGCCGAAGGCCAGCGGCAGCCAGCCGGTCTGCGGCCGCAGTTTTTCCTGGCCCACGTAGTGCGCCCAGCCGCCGCCGGTCTGACCCACGCAACCGCACATGATCAGCATGTTCATGATGCCGCGGTAGGTCATGTCCATGTTGTACCAGTGGTTGATCGCCGCACCGAGGATGACCATCGAGCGGCCCCGGGTCTTGTCCGCGGTCTGCGCAAACTCACGTGCAACCTGGATGATCTGCTGCCGGTTGACCCCGGTGATCTTTTCCTGCCAGGCGGGCGTATACGGAATGTCGTCGTCGTAGCTTTGCGCGACCTGGTCGTCGCCGAGGCCACGGTCCAGGCCATAGTTCGCCAGCATCAGGTCATAGACCGTCACCGCCTTGACCGTACCTTCGGCCAGTTGCAGGGTTTTTACCGGCAGCTTGCGGTTCAGGATGCTGTCGTGGTCGCTGTGGGCGAATATCTGCTGGTCGTGCTCCTGGTTGCCGAAATACGGAAAAGCCACCGGCAGCACCTCATCGGCGTTCTCGAGGAAACTCAGCAAGGGCGTGATATCGCTGCCGTCGTGCTGGTTCTTTTCCTCCAGGTTCCACTTGCCCGCATCGCCCCAGCGCGCGCCGATCGTGCCGTTGGGCACGACCGCCTGGCCGCTGACGCTGTCGAATACGACCGGTTTCCAGTCGGAATTTTTCTCCTGGTTTAACTGGCCGGCAAAATCCGAAGCGCGCAAGGTGCGCCCGGGCACCCAGCGGCCGTCTTTCTTGTCCAGCATCACCAGGAACGGCATATCGGAATACTTGCGCACGTACTCGCTGAAGTAGTCACTGTGGCCGTCCACGTAGAACTCTTTCAGAATCACGTGCCCCATCGCCATGGCGACGGCCGCGTCGGTGCCCTGCCGCGCCGGTATCCAGGTATCGGACAGCTTGGCGACTTCGCTGTAATCGGGTGTGACCGCGACGGTCTTGGCGCCCTTGTAACGCACCTCGGTGAAAAAGTGCGCGTCCGGCGTGCGTGTCTGCGGCACGTTCGA
>JAHEFT010000086.1:2727-10953 GCA_024640025.1 Chromatiales bacterium | reverse complement strand
GGTATCGGGCCGGCAGCCGAGCCGGGCGGCAAGCGGCCGAATCTGCAGGGCATGGTAAAACGCGTGTTGCGCGCCTCCGGTCAGGATGCGCAGTACCAGGCCGTGATCAACAGCGAGACACTTGCGGCCGCAGTCGAATTCGCCAAAAGTTCCACTTGAGCAATTTCTGATTTGAAACGCCAATTCAAGATCTTTTCCAGCCATTCGATGAGGGCTTCGCGGTCGTAGCTGAATTTTTGATCATGGTTCTGTTCGACGACGAATTGCTGCGCAAAATCCAGTTGGAAGCCATCGCATTTGGATTCGATGCAGGATCCTGTGACAGAATACCGTGATGGTAAGTACTTCCTGGCGAATTTGAACCGTGAATCTGCTCATTGTCATCTGGTCAATGATAGCGGCGGCCTGCGGAATGCTGGGCTTAATCCAAATTTTTCTGTGGACAAACAGCCGGCGCGATTTCGCCTATCTGTTATCAGCCTGCATGGCGTTCAGTGCATCATTTGTTGCATTCCAGGAGATGAGGCTGTTTTCGACGCCCGACCCCGCGCTTTATCAGCAAATGCTTCTGTGGCAGAACCTAGCAATTGCCATGGTGTTGGTGCCGATGACCTGGTCGGTCAGGATTTACCTGCCCGCGACGCGTCGTTGGGCCGCAATTCTGATCACCACACTCTGGGTGCTTGGTTTGCTGGTTAACTTCCTGTTGCCCGGAAACCTGACCTTCGTGGAAATCCATTCAATTGCGCTGAAAGCCACATTCTGGGGTGACCCGTTTTACGTTCCCCGGGGTACCGTCAACGACTGGAAATGGCTCGTTGATATCACCGTTATCCTAATTCCGATCTACATTATTGACGCTGCCTGGCGAAGCAAAGGACCACTCAGGGGCAAACGTGGTGGTGTTATCACCGCAGGTGTTGTTCTATTCATGTTATTTGCCGGCATCCAGGCAATCGCGGTAGATACTGGCATGATTGATGCACCCTACATGGTCAGCGTGGCTTTTCTTTCAATGGTGTTCGCCCTGACCTGGGTCTTTGCACGCGATGCGGTTCGCGCCAGGAAGCTGACTGTCGAGGTGGCCCGGGCACAGCACGAAAACGAACGATTGATGCGTCTAAATCTGCTCGGTGAAGTTGCATCGGCGTTGGCGCATGAACTGAACCAACCGCTGGCTGCGATGCTGGGCAATGCGCAGGCAGCCCAGAAATTTCTTTCCCGGCCTGAGCCGGATATTGACGAAATCCAGGATATTCTCACTGACATAGTTCGTGATGATAAACGTGCCCGTGACATTATCCTGAACATGCGTCAGATGCTTAAAGGGGACGAAACATTCGAATCTCACGTAAATGTGGAATCAGTCATCAAATGGGTCCTCGGCTTTCTGAACAATGAAATCAATGTTCACGATATAGCAGTAGAATTTGACATTTCCGGTGAGATTCCAGATGTTGGTGGAAGTCGTATAGCCTTGCAGCAGGTCATCCTCAATCTTTTGATCAATGCAAAACACGCCATGGTGGAATCAGGCACTTCAGACAAGGTAATCCAGGTCCACTTGCGGGAAAACCGCGGCGGGGCTGAGATCGAAGTGTGCGATTCCGGTCCCGGTATAGCTGAAGACGTCCGTTTGCATCTGTTCGATCCATTTGTGACCACCAAAAAAGGGAACCTTGGTATGGGACTGGTGATCTGCCGGCGAATCGTGGAATCCAGAGGTGGCCGCCTTACGGCGGAGAACGAGGACGGCGGTGGCGCCTGTTTTCGCGTCTGGCTTCCGGCAGGAATCTCGTGATGGAAACCGTATTCATCATCGATGACGATCCTGCCATGAGATCGAGCCTCTCCAGGTTGTTACGGGCCAATGACATTTCAACTGAACAGTTCAGTTCCGCCCAGGACTACCTGGAAAGAAATTCCTATGACGGCATTGGTTGCATTCTGCTGGATGTCAACATGCCCGGTATCAGCGGGATCGAATTGCAGGCGCGACTCGTCGGATCGGGGCATGACCTTCCGATCATTTTTCTGACGGGGTATGGAAATATTTCCATGAGCGTTGAGGCGATGAAAAGGGGTGCGATCGATTTTTTGACCAAACCTGTCGATGAAGCTGATCTTCTGCCAGCCGTCACCCAGGCACTTGAGCATCATCATTCCCTCAGGGAGAAATCGAGCATACGCGAGGAGATTGAGGCCCGTCTGTCTTCGCTGACAGAGCGCGAAAAGCAAGTGATGCACGAACTGATCACAGGGGCCCCAAACAAGATCGTAGCCGATCATCTTAATATTGCGGTCAAAACAACCAAGGTACACCGCGCCAACCTGCTGCAAAAAATGGGCGTGCGATCCATCGCAGAACTTGTGCACCTCTGTCATATCGTTGGGACCGAGCCTGAGTCCAATGACACCATATAGATAAAGAATTCCAAAGACCGCTTTCCTCACCCGCAGAAATTAGGCCCTAGGTCCAATAGTGCCATTGGCACGAGATTGTTAGGATTTTATGAACCGGAAATGCACTAAGTTGCAGGGCGGTTTGTAAAATGACGTCAGCGATTAAGGTTTTTATCATCGACCATGACGAATCCATGCTGCACGCCTTTGCCAGGTCGATGAAGGCGGCCGGATTCCGGCCTGTCTGTGTGAGGACCGTCGAGGAGTTGCTGGTGCAAAAACTACCAGTCAATAATGCCGTCATTGTCGCCGACGTCAGCACGGTCCGGCAGTTCTCTGAATCTCTACCCATGGAGCTACATAGACACGAGCGGACATTGCCGGTGATTTACCTGACAGATTACGACACCGAATCGATACGAGACGATGCCCGGCGTGTCGGCGCCGTCGCGTATTTTCGTAAGCCTGTAGATCAACAGGCGTTATTGGACGCAATCACATTTTCTGTTCAACGCAGGAAAGTCGGGTAAGCGTAGCGAAAAAACGACTTGGACACCCGGTTTTTAATGAAAGGAGGACAAGCATTATGAAACTCACAGCACGTTTACTATTAACCATCCTGGCCTTGTTCATGGCCGGATCTGCCATGGCGCAGGATAAGCCCAATATTCTGATCATATGGGGTGATGACATTGGCTGGTTCAATCCGAGTGTATATCACAACGGCATCATGGCTTATGAAACCCCCAATATCGACCGGATCTCTGAAGAAGGCATCAGGTTTACCGATGCCTATGGGGAGAATAGCTGCACTGCAGGCCGTGCGACTTTCATCACCGGTCAAAGCGCCTTTCGAACCGGTCTGTTGAAGGTGGGTCTTCCGGGGGCCCCTGAGGGAATGAGTGAGAAAGACCCTACAATTGCCGGATTGCTGAAAGATGAAGGATACATGACCGGACAGTTCGGAAAAAATCATCTGGGTGACCGCGATGAGCACTTACCGACCAATCATGGATTCGATGAATTTCTCGGTAATCTCTATCATCTGAACGCAGAAGAAGAGCCCGAAAACGAAGATTATCCGAAAGATCCGGAATTCAAGAAACGCTTTGGGCCGCGTGGTGTGATCAAATCCAGTGCTGACGGGCAAATCGAAGACACCGGCCCGCTAACCCGCAAGAGAATGGAAACGGTTGACCAGGAAACGCTGGCTGCGGCGCTTGATTTCATGGATCGCGCAGTAGCCGCAGACAAACCGTTTTTTGTCTGGTGGAACTCCACCCGTATGCACGTCTGGACCCATCTGCAGGAAAAATCACGGGGCGTAACCGGCCAGGGAATCTTTGCTGACGGTATGGTCGAGCACGATGGGCACGTGGGACAGTTACTCAACAAACTCGACCAACTGGGAATCGCCGAAAATACCATCGTCATGTACTCCACCGACAATGGCGCCGAGGTAATGACCTGGCCCGATGGCGGCACCACGATTTTCCGTGGCGAGAAAAACACGACCTGGGAAGGTGGATTCCGCGTACCTTCAATGGTCCGGTGGCCAGCAAGGATCAAACCGGGCCAGGTGTCGAACGAGATCATTTCACACATCGACTGGATGCCGACGTTGTTGGCGGCAGCCGGTAATGACAGCGTGAAGGAAGACCTGCTCGAAGGTCGCCGCGTCAATGGAAGGGAGGTCAAGGTTCATCTGGATGGCTACAACTTCCTGCCGTATTTCCTCGGTGAAGAAGTGAAGGGCCCGCGCGCAGAATTCTTCTATTTTACCGACGACGGTTCGGTATCCGCGTTGCGTTATAACGACTGGAAGATCGTATTCAGTGAGCAGCGTGCCCATGGTTGGGATGTGTGGTCAGAGCCATACGTAAACCGCCGGATGCCGTTGATCCAAAATATTCGCATGGATCCTTTAGAACGGGCTCAGCATGAGTCCATGTTATATGGCAAATGGGTATTTGACCGATTGTTTGTGCTGGTGCCAGCGCAGGTGATTGTTAAAGAATTCCTGGGCACCTTCGTGGAATATCCACCGCGCCAGAAGCCCGGCAGTTTCTCGCTCGATCGTGTTCTGGAAGAACTCCAGGAAGGCCAACCGAAATAAGGATCAGGTCCGAAGCAGGCGTGAATTTCGCGCCTGCTTCGAGCCGACAGGCCTTGAATAGATAAATTCCAAAGAGGAGTCAACGGAATGAAATATCTCAAAAGCAGCCTGCCCGGAATGGCAGCAGCATTCATGCTGCTGTGGATATCCAGCAACGCATTTGCGCAGGAAGAACAGGACGATGTATCAAAAGCGCTGGACTCCACCGCTACCCAGTGGTCTTTCCAGTTTGCATGGCAACAGACCGACTGGAAAACTGACATGGTCGACGGTATGCCCCGTCCCCAGGGTCTGGATAACTTTGCCCAATTGAGGATTGTGGCGCCATTCGTGTTCGATAAATTCACGCTGCTGCCGCGCCTCACACTACGTCATTACGAAAATGTAAATAATGGCGATAATGGTCTTGGCAATACGGAATTGTTCGGATTGATCGTCCCGAAGAGCTGGGATTGGGGCACGGGCCGGGTTGGCATAGGGCCGCTCGTGACGTTTCCCGGCAATAAAAAGGTTGCCCGTGACGAATGGGGCTACGGATTTGCCGCGGCAGCGGTCAACAGCAGCGGAAACTGGTTTTATGGCGTGTTGATGACCCAGTCCTGGCGCGCCGTGGATCCCAACTCCCTGCCAATTGGCAGCAGTGATACAAATCCGCTTGGCATTGCGCCGATTCTTAATTACCAGATGGGCGGCGGGTGGTATATCGGTAACGGCGACATGGTCATGAACTACGACTGGGATTCCAACGAAGTGTACTTACCCATTGGTGTTCGTATCGGCAAGGTTATCCCCGGTGGCAAGGGCAGTTGGAATCTCTATGTCGAGTATCAGACAAGTCTGATCTATGACAATTATCCGGGAGCAGCAAAGGATTCCTCCTGGCGTTTCAATATTACCAAGACACTCCCTGCGGGCTTCTGACCCTGGGGTGGCTGACGAAAAATCGCCCGTTCAGACCTGAGAGGACATCATGATTAGGTGGCTAAAGCAGGCTTTTTTCAAGGGTCTGATCGTCCTGATCCCACTCGTGCTTTTATGGATTACGCTAAGGGAACTCGTCGAACTGCTGGTCGCATTTGCCATGCCCATTGCGGATGCTTTGCCTGTAAATGCGTTGGACTGGGTGCAAAATCCTTCGCTGGTCGCACCGGTCCTGATTGTATTCATTGCAGTGTTTCTCGGTGCAATGGCCATGATTCCAGGAGTGCAAAAAGCGGGCGCATTCGTTGAGCGAAAGACGCTTGGAAACCTGCCCTTATACCGCATGATCAAAACCTTTGTCACCGCGTTCCTGGAGGTAGAGGATGCTGAGTCTTTTCGTCCGGCGCTGATAATAGATGATGAAGGTGGCGCTGAACCCTGCTACCTGATCGACGACATCGGAAACCAACCCAATGTCGTCGTATTGGTGCCTTGGTCCCCGGCGTCATTTGCAGGATCCGTCAGGCTGGTGCCGCGCCAGCGCATCAAGCGGCTTGATATTACCTTCGATGAGTTTTCACTCAGCCTGGCGAATTTTGGCCTGGGCATGAATTCAATTCTGGAGTCCGATGTTCCTTTGAACGCCCTCCGGAAAAAGTAACCGGTCACCGTTGGGCGACATGAGACTTAGTATTCCCAGATACAGTCGAATACTGTTCCTGCACCTACTGGCCATAGCGGGTTGGTTGGTCCCAATGACCGTGATGGCCCAGGACCTCGAGCCACGCCGCTGGTCGCACCTGCCAGTTGGTATGAACACCCTGGCGGTTGGTTTTGCAGGCCGGGATGCGGAAATCTATTTCAACCCCATTCTCAGCATTACCGATGGCACGGCCAATTTGAATGCCTGGATAGCACGCTATAGTCACGTATTCGATTGGTCCGGAAAGACTGCCCGCGTGGATGGGATGGTGCCATACGTCTCCGGAACCTGGCAGGGATTGGTTGGCGGAGAACCGGGGAAGCGCACCATACGATCCGGTGGTGATCCCTGGCTACGCCTGACTGTGAATTTCGCTGGTGCACCAGCACTTTCTGGAACGGAGTTGGCAGACTACGTTGCTGAGAACCCGGTGCGCACCACGGTTGGTGCATCACTAGCCTTATCGTTACCGCTCGGAGGGTATGACCCAACCGAATTGATCAATGTCGGGCGCAATCGTTACTCACTGCGACCCCAAATTGGGGTGCTGCATATGCGAGGGCCCTGGTCGATGGAGTTGACGGGCTCGGTTTTCCTGTTCAGTGATAACAAGGATTTTGTTGATGCTGTCACCTTGTCCCAGAGACCGGTATTCGCACTCCAGGGGCATCTGACCCGGAATTTCGATGGCGGTTTCTGGCTCGGCGCGGGGGTGGCTTATGCTGCCGGCGGCGAAGTGGACCTCGATGGCATGCGAACAACCTATGAAGTGGACAACGTCCTTTGGAACCTGGTGGGTGGGTATCGCCTGACCGTCCATCAAAGCGCCATGGTCGGCTGGCAGCGAGGCCGAACACAGATTGACGCCGGTTCAGACTCCAGCAGTTGGCTATTGTCCTGGGCAATTACCTGGGGTAGCTGATGATAAGCTTTCAGTTATCCGCAGTAATGGTTCAGGCCGGTAGTTTCGAAAGGAACCTCTGCAGTGAACTCTGAACATTCTCATGATCAAAGGCGGCTTGAGCAACGTGCGCTTCGAATCTCTGGGTTTGGCGCCCTGTCGCTCGCTGTGCTTGGTATCAGTTTTGCGTTGTTAAGTGGCTCCGAAGCTATCTTGCTGGACGGTCTTTTTTCGACTCTTGGTTGTTTCATGGCGTTGATGACCCTTCACGTGTCGCGCCTTGTAAGACGCCCGGACGATGAAGTTTTTCAGTTTGGTTATGCGCACTTTGCGCCTTTGATGAACGTACTGAAGTCCTCGGTAATGGTAGTGCTGTGCATCTTCGCGCTGTTATCGGCCATCAGCACTTTACGTGCGGGCGGACAGTCCATGGCTGTAGGAAGCGCCATGCTCTATGCATTGATTGCCAGCCTGATCGGTCTGGGGTTGTTCATTTACCTTAAGAAAGTTGCAGCACACACCGGGTCAGCACTGGTGTCTTTGGACGCCAAGGCTGCTCAAGTAGACATGTTTTTGTCGGCTGCGGTTCTGGTCAGCTTCGCGCTGGGTTGGTTGTCGGTTGGCACTTCATTGGAAATATACCTGGACTATCTTGACCCCGCGGTCGTGGCAGTACTATGCATGGTGTCGCTACCTATACCCCTGAAAGTTCTGTGGGATAACGGTCGCGAGGCGCTGCTGCTGGCGCCTGACCCACAGTTGCAGCAGTCAGTGATCAATCAAATCGAGAGCGCCATCGAAGGTTTGGACATACGCGATCATCGTATTCGTATGCTGAAACTGGGAAACGTGCTGGCGGTGACACTACATTTAATGCCGGATGACAGGACGGAGCTTGAAGGCATCTCTGAACTCGACCGTATTCGCCGCGATATAGGGCATTCTTTGGATTCCCTGGACCTGGAAGTTGGCATCGACGTGATATTTGTGGCTGACATGAAACTGGCTCGATAAACTTTCGGTCTTGTCTGTCGGTAAATCCACCGAATTTTGTGCGGAAAGAAGGGCCGGGGTGGGTGGCCAGGATCAGAAACTACATATTTGTGGTTGGGGTCCTTATTCGTCGATAACGTAATGCGCGCCCTTGCTTCTCGGATTCAGGGAAGCCGCGTGCACCACCAG
>JAHEFT010000086.1:0-2627 GCA_024640025.1 Chromatiales bacterium | reverse complement strand
ACCTTCTCCATGAACGGCTTTCCGTTCACATTAACAAGTACAGCGCCCTCGCCCCGAAGGGCTTCGGTTATCAGGAAGCGCGGCGCATGCTTGCCGTAGAAGACCGTCGGGTGAAACTGCACGTATTCAAGGTCGATCAGGCGCGCACCGACGCGGTAAGCCATGGCGACGCCGTGCCCGACAGTTCCCGGAAAATTGGTGCTGTGCTGGAAAACCTGCCCAAGCCCGCCAGTGGCCAGCACCGTTTTCTTCGCCACTATTGCTATCGGCTCGGCGGCGCCGGCCGGCAGAACGAACGCACCGAAACAGGTAAGCGGTGCATAACGGTCTGCTGCGTTGTCGGTGTTGTGGGAAAGCGTGAGCAGGTCAATCGCAACGGCGCCCCTGAGCTTTGTGATCCCCGGTGTCTCTTCCACGCGCCCTGCCACCGAGGACAGGATGGCGTGGCCGGTCAGGTCCCTGGCGTGAATGATGCGTCGCGCGCTGTGGCCGCCCTCGCGTGTGAACTCCAGCGTGCCGTCCTCCTCACAATCAAAATCCACGTGAAGATCATCGATCAACAAATCCCGAACCGCGGCTGGACCCGCCGTGACCAGTTGCTCCACGGCGGCCGGGTTGGCCGTGCCGTCGCTGGCTTCCATGATGTCCTTTTCCAGTAGACCGGAACCCGGGTCTGTATCGTAAATGATCCCGCCCTGCGCCCAGTCGCTGTTGGCATCATTGGGACCACCCAGCGAGAGCAAATGTACGGACAGGCCGGCACGTTCTGCATGCAGGGCATAGGCGGCGCCCGCCAGGCCGGAGCCAATAACGAGACAGTCAGTGCGGATGATTACCATGGTTGCCGAAGTTACCCCCTCAGCCCGGTCAGGTCAAAGCCGTTTTCGGACACCAGTCGCTCATGAAGCCATTTTATTCGCGGAACTTGCCCCCAGTTAATCGAAATGAACAGACCCGCCAAAGCCCCCCAATCCCGTTTCACGCGCCGCTCAACGGCGGAAGAAGTCACTGAAGGCATTGACCTTAAGGGCAAAACCATCCTGATAACCGGCTGTAACTCCGGGCTCGGATTTGAAACCATGCGGGTACTGGCCGCTCGCGGCGCAACCATCATCGGCGCCGCCCGCACCCGGGTAAAAGCGCAGGGTGCGGCACAAAAAATCGACGGTGAGGTCATTCCGGTCGCCTGCGAACTCAGCGATCTCGACGGGGTTGCCGCCTGCGCCGACGAAATTAACGTCATGAGACGGCCCATCGATGGGCTGATCTGCAATGCCGGAATCATGGCGCTGCCTGAGCTGCAGCAGAAATACGGATTGGAAATGCAGTTCCTGACCAATCATCTCGGCCATTTCGTGCTGGTGAACCGCTTATTGAAACGGGTGAAAGAAGCACCAGCGGGGCGAGTCGTCATGGTGTCCAGTCTCGGCCACTACACCACGGTTGCCGGGGGCATCAATTTCGACAATCTGTCCGGAGCAAAGCGCTACGTGCCGTTCATGTTTTACGGCCAGTCCAAGCTAGCCAACCTGCTGATGTCCAACGAACTGTCCCGCAAGCTGGAGGGTACGAGGGCCACCTCGAACGCCATCCATCCCGGCATCATCATGACACCCCTGTCACGCAACATAGGCAGTCTGCAAACCAACCTCGCCGGTATTCTGAGCTGGCCGGTCAGCCGCAGTGTGGAACAGGGCGCGGCCACCCAGTGTTACGTGGCCGCATCACCCGCGCTTGAAGGGGTCAGCGGCCACTATTTTGCCGACTGCAACCCGGCAAGAATGAGCGCTCATGCACAGAGCCGGGAAATGGCCGCCCGGCTATGGGCAGTTTCCGAGGAATTGGCAGCGGACTACTTGTAGCGTCACGCCTGTCGAGCGACACTAGGGCGGTTGAGAATTGCATCGCTGAATCGCGGGCCTGGCCCGCGCCCATACTGAGGTTGGACCCATGGCACTGCATCCACTGGCCGGCAAACCCGCGCCCGAATCGATTCTGGAAAATATCCCGAGGCTGATCAGCCAGTACTATAGCCTGGCTCCCGACGCCGCCGATCCGGAACACAAAGTTACGTTCGGAACATCCGGACACCGGGGGAGCTCCGCCAGCCGGACGTTCAACGAGGCACACATCCTGGCCATCAGCCAGGCCGTATGCGAATACCGGTTGTCCCAGGGAATAGCCGGCCCGCTCTTCCTGGCGATGGATACACATGCATTGTCCGAACCCGCCCTGATCAGCGCCGTCGAAGTTTTCGCGGCCAACCGTATCGACGTGGTCATCGACCAGGATTACGGCTATACACCCACGCCCGTCATCTCACACGCCATCCTCTGTCACAACCGCGCCAACCCGGGCAGCCTGGCGGATGGTGTGGTCATCACGCCTTCGCATAACCCGCCGGCGGATGGCGGCTTCAAATACAATCCGCCCAGCGGCGGCCCAGCGGATACCGGCATCACCAACCTGATCGAGCAACGCGCCAACGAGCTGATCGCTGCTCCGGGCCCCATCAAGCGAACAACCTGGGCCCGCGCCATCAAGCAGGACAACGTGCACCGTCGTGATTACATCACGCCATACGTAAACGACCTCGAAAACGTCCTGGACATGGATAGCATCCGGGA
>JAHEFT010000013.1:23212-38763 GCA_024640025.1 Chromatiales bacterium | reverse complement strand
ACCAGTGTCATGGACAACAGGGTGTAAGTATTCCTGATCAGCTTGTTGGTCCGAAGAACGGACTCTGTTGATCGGGTTACAGCAGTATTCATTTGCATTGTTTTCTCCATTCAAGACGTTTGAAGCTTGCCTCGCAAGCCCGGTTCAGGATCTCAGACCAGAATTTGGGGTTCCGGTTCCCTGCTTCAAGCCCGATACACTACATAAAAGCTTATGACATGTCATGTGCCGGTTGTAAGGGCTGGAGCATTGGGCCAAATTCAGGTATTCTGGCGCGCCTCGGGATGCCTGAATACAGATCCCGCCGGGGCGTCAGTTTCAAGGAGAGGTGGCAGAGCGGTTGAATGCACTGGTCTTGAAAACCAGCAAGGGTTAATAGCCCTTCGTGGGTTCGAATCCCACCCTCTCCGCCAGGTTCATTCTTCATGCAGAAATTGCAGCCCCTTTTATCAGGGGCTTTTTTATTGGCTCCAGCAACCCGCAGGAATGGACTGTAACAGGCACGAAAATTGCGTTGATTGACCTCAAAGGTGAATATGTCAATAACTCGTAAGAGTTTAAGAGGTGCAGGAATTCTGGCTATCAGCCTGGTATGCGCTTGCGCGACCGTCAAACCCCAGGTGCCCCTCTCACCGGAAGAAATCTCGACAGAAATCCAGTTCGCGCGAAACACGTCGGTTTTCGGGCCTGCCGGGGACTTTCATGGCAGCAGCCTGGACGACGTGGGTAAAGCCGGGCTGTTCCCGGTTCGCTCACCCGCCGAGTGCGAAGTCGCCATGCTCGAGCTGGGCGAAGGCTCGTTCGCCGCCCGACTGGACTTGCTTAAAAACGCTACCACCTCTATTCGCATCCAGGCGCTCATATTCAAGGGCGATGAATCAGGCCTGCGAATTGCCGAGCTGCTCAAGCAAAAAAAGGCTGAAGGCCTGGATGTCCGGGTCATTGTCGATGCCTTTTCGAATCCCTGGTTTCAGACACAGTGGATGTTTTTCGACCTCAAGCAGCACGGTATTGAGGTTGAAGGTTACGAAGCGATGGCCTTGCAGTGGATCAATGAAGTACCGGTTCCCAGGCTGATGCCGCACTATGATTCAGGCCGGGCCGACAAGCGCTTCCATGAGAAACTCTGGCTCATCGACGCCGAGACCGACCATGGCGTTGCTATCACCGGCGGGCTGAACATCGGCAATGAGTATTTTCGTGTTGACCCCGGCGATCCGGCAGCTTTCTGGCGTGACCAGGATGTGGCCGTTCGCGGCGCTATCCTGGCTGACCTGGTTGCCGCCTTTGAGCGCAATTTCGATTACTTCGTCCAGATCAAGGAAAGCCGCGGTATTTTCAACACCAACCTCTATTGGGACGCCACCCGATCGGTTCAGGACAAAACCGGAAAATATCCGGTGCACTACAAAACCGACGAACGACTGGTCGATCGGGTCAGGGCCCTGGAACAGGCTGCCAGTGCTCTCGACTATTATCCGGCGCGTTGTCGTTTCCTTCACAACCGGCCGCGCTTTGCCGAAACCTACATCCTGCAAGCCTATCTGAAGATGATAACGGCCGCAGAGCGGGAACTATTGATTGCCAATGCCTACTTCGTACCCACGCCGGCCATCGCTGCAGGCCTGAAGGACGCCGCCTCGCGCTGCGTCGCCGTAACACTGGTGACCAACAGCCCCGAAACCAACGATCTGCCGGAAATCAGCATGGTGGGCCGGGGACATTACAAGGATCTGTTGGCCATCAACGAGACCGAGCAAGTTCAAAACTGCAGCAATCCGGACGCAGGTATTCATATTTGGGAATGGGTGGGCCGTGCGGACGACGATGCGGTGCAGCAGGGAACCATGCATTCGAAATTTGCTGTAGCCGACCGCCGCCTCGGCCTGGTGGGATCTTACAACCTGGACCCGCGCAGCGAACGGCTCAATGGTGAGACGGCGCTGATATTCGAACAGCCCAATCTGGCGGCAATGCTGGCGCGCAGTATCGTTGTGCACGACCTGCATTATAGCCAGCCAGTTTCCGCTGCTGATGCGGCGCTGTTCGCCGATCCCCAGGACACCATTTACCGGTTCCGCTCGAAGATCGGGTACCTGTTCGAGGAGGAGCTGTGAACACGACGGTAATGGCGATCCATTCCGTTGAAGGGACCGACTCGATAAAAACTATACAATACTTCCTTTTTATGTATTTTTACTTTATATTAAGGGCCCATACATCAAAGAAAAGTTATACAAAATGAAAAATATCGAGGTCGCGGTCAGCGAATGACAAGGTCTGCCAAGACGTTCAACTGGCTCCTGGCGCTAGTGCGGGTCAGCATCGTTTTAACGGCCGGACTTTCAGCGGCAACGATGGCTGCGGTACCGACGGATTTCGGTACCTGCGCAGAGCCGACCACGGCTCCTGCGGCTGTTACGGAAGCGCTGGACAGGATGCTGATCTCACTGGTTGATCCTGACAACCCCAAGTCGGCCTCCTACGGTTACGGACCGGGTGCTGTGCTGGCCGTGCAAGCGCCGGGCTGGAAATACATCAGGTCGGCCGGTCACACACTGCCGGGAGGTGAGATTCCGGTCGACTGCTTAACACCGTACCAGGTAGGCAGTTCCACCAAGATGATGACCGCCGCCGTGATTTTGCAGTTGCAGGAAGAAGGGGCTCTTTCAATAGATGACCGGCTTGCGGAATATCTGCCGGACGAAGCGGCCGTCATTCCAAATGGTGACGTGATAACACTGCGGCAATTGGCGACTCATACCGCCGGCATCTACAGCTACACCGACAACGCACCGGACGGAACCCCCGGCATCATGGAAGGCGGTCCTGCCAACGCGGCCGCGTTATCCCGCGGTTATACGCCGGAAGAGCTGGTGAGCTTTGCGGTGCAGCACGGGCAGCCCGATTTTGCGCCGGGCGAGGAGGGCGCCTGGTCCTACAGCAACACGGGTTACGTTCTGCTGGGACAGATCATCGAGAAGATCACGGCAAAACCATTGGCCAGGGTCTTCGATCAGCGAATTTTCGAACCGCTGGGGATGTCGGATACTTTTCTCTGGAACGGCGTACCCAAACCTGAATTTGGACTGACCAGAGCCTATTTAGGCCCACCGTTCGAGATCGAAACGACGGCCTGGAACATGTCGCAGGGCTGGGCAGCCGGTGCAGTCATCTCCACCGCCGAGGACATGAGCCATTTCGTCGCCAGCCTCGTCGAAGGACGGCTCTTCAATGATTCATCAACGCTCGAAGTGATGCAGCAAACCGTGCCGACCGGAATCGCCACCATGCCTTACTATGGCATCGGGCTGGCTGAACGGCAGCCGGGTCTCTGGGGGCATGCGGGCCAGACGCTCGGGTTCATTTCGGACGTGGCCTATTTCCCCGCGGAGAATATTTCGATCGTGGTGTGGACATCATCCGCAACCAGTGCAGCCGGACTTGGTGCACTCCTCGTATCGATCGCCCTGCACTCGACAGGAACTATCGAGGAAAAAACGGCAGACCAATAACACAAGTTTTCAGGAGAGATTTGACATGAACGATATCAGCAGAATGCAGTTTCCATTAATCGCAAGCGCCTTGCTGGCTCTGGGCGCCTTGCTGGCGCCAACCCCCGGGCAGGCTGAAGATTATGGAAACCTGGACTTCGAAAGCCGCAGCGATGGCGGAGTAGGGATAAAATTCTCAAACGGATGCTGGATCTCCTATGACCGGAATGCAAAACGCGGCGGGCATGCAGGCAGCTGCAGCTCGTGGCAGTATGACGAGGCTGATGAAGCAGCAAGATCCTATTTGAACGTGGGCGGCTATTCGTCAAGTGGAAGCTCGTCGGCAGGCCCGATACCCGAAGGTCAAATGGAGAGATACTGCCAGGGCGAAGCCTCGGCAAAGCTGGGCACGCGCCCGACAAACATTTCGACCCGTCCCGTACAGAAACGCGGCAAAGATTTTGTGGTATTCGGCCAGTCTCCGCAAAGCGGCTATGACGTCACGAACTTCGAATGTGTTTTCGGTAAACGCGGCATGTTCAAGGGCGTTCAGGTCACTGGCAGCAGCAGTCACTCGAGTGGAAGCTCGTCGGCAGGCCCGGTGCCCGAAGGTCAGATGGAAAGATACTGCCAGGGCGAAGCCTCGGCAAAGCTGGGCACGCGCCCGACAAACATTTCGACCCGTTCCGTACGGAAACGGGGTAGCGATTTTGTCGTAGCTGGCCAGTCTCCGCAAAGCGGCTATAACGTCACGACCTTTGAGTGCGTTTTCGGCAAACGCGGCATGTTCAAAGGGGTCAATGTGATGAGTAGAGGTAACGAATCGGGTGGCGGCTATGGCAATAACGAAATTCCACGAGTGGCAGAGCAAAAATGCCGTGACACGTTTGGCGTCCCGGCCAAGGTGGGTCCCATCAGCCCACTTCGCCCCGGCTATTGGGAAGTGATCATGACCCAGACAAATGGTCCGCGATCGGCCGCCTGCACCGTGACCAGTGACGGTCAAATCGAGGATTGGATAGAACTCAACTGAGTTGAAACCCCGCCCGGCCATTGCTTTAATCCAGAGCGATGGCCGGGATCCGCAAGTTTTTTTGATGGTTCGATAGAACCAAGGAACTAATCGAGTGTCACGAAACAAACTGACTTTTGAATTTACCACCGCACTGCTCCTCGCCCTGATGGCGACGGCCGTGTCTGCGCAAAACATCCGGACACAGCAAATACCACAGGCTGGAATTGCGGAACTGCAGGTGATCGAGGATTCGATCAGCGGTGACGAAATCGTCGATTACGTCGTCGGTGTTAACCAGTCACAAATCCTTTCCGTGGATTTGCAAACCTCGAACAGCGCAAGCTATTTCAACATCACACCGGCCGGATCGAACGAAGCTATTTTCATCGGATCGACCGAAGGAACGGTGGCTGACGTGCCGGTCCGCGCGGGTGGAGACTACGTGATCCGCGTCTACCTCATGCGCAGCGCCGCCCGGCGCGATGAAACAGCCAATTATTCGCTCGCTGTCAGTGTCGGAGCACCGGAGTTCGCGGATTCGCTTTCCGGCGGACCGGATTACTGGAAAGTCGCGGGGGTCGGGGGTGGAGATGCGCTCAACGTACGCGCCGGCCCGTCGACACGCTATCCGGTGACCAGCATCTTCCGCAATGGCCAGGTCGGACAGAACCGGGGCTGCCGGATGACCGGAGACCAGCGCTGGTGCCTCGTCAGGGCCGCGAATTCAGGCGTTACGGGATGGGTCGCCGGCCGCTTCCTGGTCGAGACCGCCGCACCGCGGTCTCCCGAAGTTCCTGAAGGCGGACCTGTGGGCAACGGCACTCCTTTCGACGCCACCGGCACGATTCCCTGCGTAACCGCAAATGGCCAATCGCCGCAGCCGTGTCCCTTCGGCGTCATTCGCGAAGGGCCGGGCAATGCCGGCGTCTGGATCGCACTGGGAGACGGGAACGAACGGCAAATCCTGTTTGAAAAAGGTGATCCGGTGACGACCAATTCCCCCCAGGAGTTCAGCTTCGAAAAGAAGAACTATACGTACATCGTTCGTGTTGGCGAAGAGCGCTACGAAATTCCCGAAGCGGTTGTCTATGGCGGATGAACCTCTGTTTACCGGGCCCATGTCGGTGCTGTTGCCCGGGTGAATTCCTTGCCCGTCTGACCAGATGATCAGTGCGCAGTGTGGTTTGTTATTGTGCATGGTCAGCTATAAACTGACCGCTTTATCAGCGGGGTCGTAATGAAGCGCAGGCAAAAATGGACGGAGTCACCCTTACTCTCCCTATGCCTTTTGCTGATAGTGGCGGCAGCCCTGGGCGGCTGCGCCACCAAAACATCATTCGCCCCGGTACGGCTGATTCCGCCGGACCAACTTACCGGGGTCCAGACCAAAACGATAAGAAATGTCACCGTTTCGGTGGCGATCCTGACGGACGAACAGGCCCGGACCCACTTCGGCGTCGACCTTGGCGGAGACGGGCTGCAGGCGCTGTGGATGAAGGTGCGTAACGGCCGCAACGGCAGATTGTGGTTCATTCAGAACACCCTGGACCCTGATCTGTACACGGCGGACGAAGCGGCCCTGATGATGCAGGACCATTTGTCGAAAGACGAGTATGACATCCTGCACCAGCATTTTCGCGACGAATCGATACGCGTGGCGATTGAAGCGCATACGATCACCGAAGGGTTTGTATTCCTGCCCCGCGTTGAGGGCGGGCGATACGTCGACATTCGACTCACCGGCGATGCGTACCAGGTGGAAGAAGCAAAGCTGGCCGAAACTGCCGCGACCGGCAGACCCTCGGATATTGAAATCTGGGAGCTGCGCTTTGGCTTCGCACTGCCGCTGCCCGATGGCGAATTTGATTATGAACGTCTGGATACGGACCACACGTATGCTGGAATGGAGCTTCCCGACCTGACCCTGGAAGAATTGCGGCTCGCGCTGGAACAGCTGCCCTGCTGCGCAATGGATGAAGCCGGGAAAAATAACGCCGATCCGCTCAATCTCGTTATCGTGGGTGAATCGGCAGACCTGCTCAACGCCCTGACCCGTAGCGGATGGTCGTTCACCCACCGGATCTCAATAAACACCGTGGGCCGCATGATCGGCTCAGCAATTAAAGACGAGGCTTACCCGGTAGCACCCGTCAGCAGTCTTTTCGTGTTCGACCGCAAGCAGGACTTTGCGCTGCAACGGGCGCGCAGCAACATCTCGCAACGTAACCACATGCGTTTCTGGATGGCTCCTTATACCTACCAGGGGCGCCAGGTATGGGTTGGCCAGATCAGTCGTGACATTGGCATTAAACTGTCGGCCAAGTCCCCTTCGCTGACCACCCATGTCATTGATCCCGAGATGGACCTGGCCCGTGAATACCTGTTGCACAGTTTGCTTGCCGAGGGTTTTGTTAAACACTTTGGCTTCGTCACGGGCAGCACGGTTGCTCCACGCACCCAGCCGGCCAGCAACCTGACCGGCGACCCTTATTTCTCCGATGGCATGCGCCTGGTGATCATACTGTCGCCTGACCCTATACCCCTGGTCGAAATACGCAGCCTGCAGTGGGAGCAGTCCTCGAAGCCCGTGGCCGAAGCCCAGTCAGAGCAGGCCGAAAGATACGTGCGCCCGATCGAGATTGAAGAAAACTGAAACCTCAGAGCCTCAACCCTCCATCAATCTCAATATTACGGCCGTTCACATAGTCGTTTTCCAACAGGTACTGGACGGTATGCGCAACCTCGTCCGGCTCGCCGATCCGGCCCGCCGGTATCATGGCTTCCATTTTTGCCAGTGCTTCCGGCTTCATAGAGCGAACCAGTTCGGTGCCGATGAATCCGGGTGAGATCGTGTTAGCGCGGATGCCGTAACGGACAAACTCCTTGGACCAGGCAACGGTCATCGCCGCCACGCCGGCCTTGGCTGCAGAATAATTGCTCTGGCCCATGTTCCCGGCCCGGGAAACGCTGGATATATTGATGATCTGCCCGCCATTGCCGGCGATCGCCATTTGTTCGGCTGCCGCCCGGCCGCACAGGAAAACGCCGGTCAGGTTGACATTGATTACCGCGTTCCAGGCCTCGAGAGACATTCTGGACTGGCGCTGGCCATCCTTGAACTTCAGCATCAGCGCGTCGCGCGTGATTCCCGCGTTATTGATCAGCACATCAAGTCCGCCAAAGTGTTTGGCTATACTTTCGAAGGCCTGGTCGACCTGGTCCTCGTTGCTGACATCACACTGGACCCTCAAGCAGTCCTCCGTGGGCAGAGACAGCTCTGCCTGCAATGCTTCAAGCGTATCCAGCCGGAAATCGATCAGCGCCAAACGCGCGCCATGGCCCGCCAGGCGCCGGGCCATGGCGGCGCCTAGCCCGCCGCCCGCGCCGGTGATTGCAATGATTGAACCTTTGATTTGCATCGTGTTTCCTTTTTACAAGTGGTTGATCCAGTTCGCCAGCACGGCCATTTGAGCGCCGTCCCGATACAGGTAATTCGCGCCGGTGTAGCCCCACCAGTCCCAGCAGGCGTAAGGATTCGCGGCGCCGGGGACAACCTGCGGAAAAGCGAGAACGATATCGTTGGCCTCGGCCCAGCGCAGGTATCCGCTTTGTTCCATGAATCCGGTGCCGACCTGGACGGCAGACTGGGCGCAGCCATGCAGCGCCAGGTGCAGGGCGCAAGCCTTGCGGCCATCGGCGCAGGCCGGCGGAATGAACAGGTAGGCGGTTTCGCTGAGGCCGGCATCGGCGGCGCCCTCCAGGGCTACTTCGGTCAGGCCGGTTTCAACACCGGCGATCGGGGCTTCCAGGCCCGGGTAAAGATGCTGCAGCAGTTCACCCGCCGTATCGTAATTGCAGTCACCGACATAGGGCGGCACCATCTCGGTACATGCGCTGCCCGCACCCTGTGCCGGAAAATTATGGATGGCTTCGATATCATTGACATAGGTAATCTGCTCTACCGGCAGAAACTCTGAATAAAGCGTAACCAACTTCTCACTCAGCCCGGCAGCCACGGTCGTGTCTTGTGTGCCGTGAAAAATCCATACGTGATCGTCCGCCAGCAAATCGGTACCGGCTAACTGTCCTTCTGTAGCGGCGCCAACAATCTCAGCCTTTTTTTCAGTGATCGAGTAGCTGTCATCAGTCACGCCCATGCAACGCGCCATGGCCGTTGCCAGCAAGCCATCGGCGCAGCCGAACGGTCCGCCCGCGATGATCGCGGCGCCGCCGAACAGGTCGGAATAGGCAATGTGCAACTGGTGTGCCATCTGGCCACCGGCAGATATGCCTGAAACCGTCACTTTTTCCCGATCGATGTTGAGTTCGTGAGGTGAACCGGCAACTGCTGCCGACGCAGCCAGCAAGGTGAAAGTCAGTATTAACTTGAGCATTTTTTGGCCTCCGGGATCATGGGTCATGCCGTTCGAGGAAGGAGTGGAATACAGGGTTGAACACCTCTGGATGGGAGAGGAAAGGCACGTGGCCGGAGCCTTCGACAGCCACTTCCGCGTAACTTCCCCCATGCTCTGAATAGTCATCGAGCGTAGCCCGAATCTGCTCCATCATCGGCTGGGGCGGATATACTTCCGGCCCCGGATAGCCGGGTAGCCGGCCCGTTGGGCCCCAGGTACCGGGGTCCGAGGCGGCGCTGTTGGAAACGGCGACATCATCCGCGCCATAAATCCACAGCACTTCCACTTTCGGTTCGGCAGCGAGAATGCGCTCGACCAGGTTGCCGATGTACTTGGGGGACAGGGCGTTCAGATGCCCCCACTTGCCCGGCGCCACATAGGGCCAGTTGGGCGAGTCAACCTTGTCACCGGGTATGCCCTTGTCACCCAGTTCCACCTGGAACATCGCGTCCAGGAAGGCTTCCTCGCGTGCCGGGACGAACGGCGGCCCCCAGACGAGCAGGCGCAAAGCCGATCGCGGGCTGAAGGGGGAATCCAGTGAACGGTTTTTTTCCAGCAGTCCCTGGTAAAGGACCGGGTTGGCCAAACCGCCGCCGGAGCCGGCATAGTCATCAAAGGTCGGCGTGCCATGGGCGTCTTTCGTTCCGCCGAATCCATAGGGGGAGCCCGGGCCGGCCAGAGTTACCGAGAGCAGCCGTTCAGGCGCATCGGCCATCATCCACCAGGCAACCAGGCCGCCGAGTGAATTGCCAACCAGGTGAAATTTGTCGTATCCCAGCTGATCCATCAGTGCAATGGCGTCGTTGACGAAATCCCTCATGCCGTTTTGTGCATTGATCTTCTCGCGCCGGTCAGATTCGCCCAGCCCGCGCTGGTCCGGTGCTATCGCCCGGTATTTAGAAGGCAGGGCGACCATTGTTTCCTCCCACCAGGTGGCGGAAGAGAAATTACCGTGGATCAGGAGTACCGGGATACCGTCTTCGGGGCCGGAAAACAAAACCCGGGTGGTCAAACGGCTGGTCGTGATGATCTTTGCGCTGACGCCCGTAATTGTGGGAATGCTCATTCGGAACCCTCATTCGATGCCAGCAGCTTTTTATCTATTTTTCCGATGGCCGTCAAAGGCAGGGCGGCGACAACGACGATGGAATGGGGGAGCTTGTAGCGGGCCAGGCGCCCGGCCAGGAACGCCCTGACTTCTTCTTCATCGTAGCCGTCCGCCGTGACCAGGAAGGCACGGCCTACTTCCCCCCATTTCTCGTGCGGTATGCCGACCACGGCTGCTTCGAGCACCCGGGGATGAGCCAGCAGGACCGACTCGATTTCCGCCGGATACACGTTTTCACCGCCGCTGATGAACATTTCCTTGGAGCGTCCCAGGATTGAATAGCAGCCATCCCGATCGACCCTGGCCGTGTCGCCGGTGTGAAGCCAGCCATCCCGGATGACCTCTGCCGTCGCCTCGGGATTGTTCCAGTAGCCGGCCATCACGTGCGGGCCGCGGATCAGCAGTTCGCCGCCTTCACCGGCATCACATTCGCTGCCATCTTCGTTAACGACCTTCATGTCAATGTGGAAAATCGGGTAGCCAACCGACCCGACCTTCTTCCGGACCAATGCCGGCGGCAGCCAGAAATTATTGCCTGACGCCTCGGTCAGCCCATAACCCATTTTAAAATCGATACCCCGTTCCCAGAACTTTTCCATCACCGGCAGCGGGCAGGGGGCTCCACCGCTGATGACCAACTCCAGTTTCGAGAAATCCGTCTGTTCCCATCTCGGGTGCGACTGGAGTATCTGGAACATGGTGGGCACGCCCACGTAGTGCGTAATTCCGGAGTGTTCAACCAGGTCGAATGTTTCATCGGGATCGAAACCGGAACACAAAACCGTAGTCCCGCCGGCATGCACCAGCGGCGCCATGAATATATTCGGTCCGCCGATGTGGAAGAAAGGTAACTGAAGCGCCGCTTTGTGCTGGCCGGTGATGCCCCAGGACACGACCGTGTTTATGCTGTTCCAGGTAATGTTGCCGTGCGTGATGACCGCGCCCTTGGGCAACCCCGTGGTGCCGCCCGTGTAGAAAATGCCCCACGGGTCATCCAGCGCCAGGTCCGGCATTTCATTGAATTCAGCGGACATTGCTTCGCGCTCGGCGAAATCAAGTTCCGCCGTCTCCGGATGGGTCATGGCGATGATATGCTCGACCGTGGTCAGCGAAGGCCTGAGCTCATTGACCTGCGCCCGCCAGTCCTCGCTGTATATGAGCAACCTGGGCCCGCCGCTGGCCACGATAGCGGTCAACTCATGGACGGTGAGCCGCCAGTTCAGATTCTGCAGAACCGCCCCGAGTTTGGGCGCCGCCCAAAACAGGTCGAGATATTCGGAACAGTTCGAGGCATAGACGGCTACACGGTCACCGCGGGTCACACCCAGGCTCTTCAGGTAGTTGGCTGTTCGGTTGGCCCGCTCATTCCATTCCCTGAACGTGGTTTCCTGCCCCGTCCGGTAGTCGACCAGCGCCAGCCGGTCCGGCGTAAGCCTGGCGCGTTTATCGAGCCAGTCCGCTACAAAATGGGATTGCTGGATCATTTCGGCTTGCCCCATTGAACGATCGCTCCACCCCAGACGTACCCGATTCCTGCAGCGATGATGGCCATGGTGTCGCCGGGTTTGAGGCGGCCCTGTTCGATTCCGGCCTCAATGTTGATAATCAGGTCCTGTTCACCGATGTGGCCGACTTCAGAAAGGTACACACTTTGATTTTCGGTCAACCCCAGCAAGTCGAGCATTTCCCGATGTGCGGATGGCTTGACCAGCGACATGTTGAAAAAATCGATGTCTTTTCGGGACCAGGGTTTTCCGTCGCTTTTCAAACCTGATTTTTCCAACGCAGTATCGACGCACGCCAGCCAATTCGGGATGGAAACATCCGCCAGCCGGTTCTTCATTGCTTCCGGCTCGACCAGCCGAAACTTGAAGTCGCCGCCAGCCACCGCATGATCATTGGGATGCTGAACCGTTCCGCTGGCTGGAACGATCACATGCCGGCTCATCGAACCATCGGCAATCAGGTGATCACCAAGGACACGGTTTTCGGGCCAGTCACGTTTCACGATCATGGCACCGGCACCGGCGCCGATGTTGAATAGAAACGATGTATTGATATCGCCGTAGTCTATGAAATGCGATATGGAATAACCGCCGCCGATCAACACGGTATTGATCGCCGGATCTTCAGCCATCAGACTTTTTGCAAGCTTCATAGCAGCAATGGTCGTGACGCAGCGGGCATGGATATCCAGCCCCCAGGCGTTCTTCGCGCCAATTTCATAGGCCAGGTCAACGGCCGTTGTCCAAAGCAGGTACTCGCGCCATTCTTCAGTGGTGCAAAGAACGACGTCAATATCGAGTGGGTCGATGGCTGCCTTATTCAGTGCTTTCCGCGCCGCATGGGCGGCCATTTGGTTTGGATGAATTTTCGGATCAGCGATAAATTTTCGTTCAATCCCCAGTTTTTCTTTTACAACCCATTCCGGCATACCGCTCTGCTCTGCAATTTCTGCGGCGGTAACATACGTGTCCGGAAAGAACGTGCCGGTTGAAACAATTCCCATGGTTGTCATCAGGATGTCTTTCCTCGCCTGATTCCGTTTGCTATGAGGTCGGCCACGCTATCTGCAATCACGGATACCGGCATACTTTCGTCCCATTCGGCGTACTTGATGCCGAGTGTGACGGCCATACCCATGATCGCCCAGGACCATAATTCGTAATCCCCCTCTCGAATTTCTCCCTGCTCGGCCGCCTTCCTGAGGTTGTGCTGGTAGGCCTTGGCAAAGCCGGTGTAGTGCTGACGATAGGCGTCATTGGCGACAAATTCAGCTTCCGTGATGATGCGGTAGATACCTTTATGCAAACGGGCAAATTCAATGTATGCCTCCAGCCCCTTTCGTTCCGCCGTCATGCGGTCGGGGGCGTCGGCAATCCGCTCGGCGATCCAGCGACGCGTGCGCTGGCTCATGTAGGAAACCAGGGCCTGGAATATTTCCTCTTTGCTTTCGAAATACGTATAAAAAGTCCCAAGCGCCACGCCTGCCCGGTACGTGATTCCGCTAACGGAGGCTTCATGGAAACCCCGCTCGCCAAACTCGAACTCAGCCGCCTGCAACAGCTTTTCCCGGGTCCGCTTCCCCCTGGCGGTTTTAGGCGCCTTATTTATACTTGAAACTTGATTCATGTTTCATAATGTTGCATGCTTTGATGCGAATGGCAAGTTTAAGCCATAGAACCGGGGACAAAACAAAGCCGCTGAATCGCGCGATCCGTACCGGCATTACATTGCATTTATGGAGGAAGGAATCATGAGAATTTCCAATCAGTACCCACTCAGTCTGCAAGGGGGGCAACGAAAGTTTCTGTTCGGCGCTGCAATTCTTCTGGCATGGCTGGTACTGCCAACGCATTCATTTGCCCAGTCCAATCCTGCCGCAGAAAACGACGCCGGATTGCTTGAAGAAGTCATTGTGACCGCGACAAGGCGCGAACAGACTATCCAGGAAGTTCCGATGTCCGTCAGCGCCTTCACCGGGGAACAACTCGCCCAACTTCAGGCTGACAATCTCAACTCCATTCAGGGCGCCGTACCCAACCTGAACCTGGTCAAGGGCCGCGGTTCCAATTCCAGTGTCAACATTTTCATCCGCGGTGTCGGGCAACCCGATGCACTGCAGACTTTTGACCCGGCGATTGGGCTCTATCTCGACGATGTATACATGTCGCGTATCCAGGGCGGAATGTTCAAGCTGTACGACATCGAACGGGTTGAAGTGCTGCGTGGTCCACAGGGAACGCTGTATGGCAAAAACACCCCGGGCGGTGCGATCCGTTTGATCACCAAAACGCCAGGACAGGAATTCGAATCCCAGGCCGGGGTATTGTTTGGCAACTATGGCCGTTTCCAGGCCAAGGGCTACGTGTCAGGGCCGGTCAGCGATACCTTCTCGCTGGGGTTCAGCGTGCTGTATGACGAGCACGACGGTTTTGTCACGGATCCATCGGACGGCCGCAAATACAACGATGAAGACACCATCGTAACCCGCTTGAAGGGCAACTGGGACGTCAGCGACGACGTCAACATTGTGTTTTCCGCGGACTACACCAAGGAAGACGTAGCCATGAGTCTGGGGCGCGCGGAAGCAGCCCTCTTAAGCATTGATCTAGGGACAGGTTTACCGGTTTTGCTCCAGCCAGCACCCACTGGAAAATGGAATTTTGAAACCGTAACCGACATGGGTGACCTCGGTGGCCAGAAAACCGACAATTATGGCGGCAACGTGACCCTGAATTGGGACATCAACGACCGGACCAGTTTCAAATCCATCACGGCTTACCGGAAACTTCAATCCGATCTTTATATCGATATCGATGCGTCTGAATGGTCACTCGGTAATGTGTTCGTCGGAATCGATCAGAGCCAGTTCAGCCAGGAATTTCAACTCCTGGGCGACAATGGCGAAAACCTGAACTGGGTCGCCGGCCTGTATTACCTGAACGAGAAAGTTCCATCCCACCAGGACGCGTGGGCCGACAACTTCCTGCTTTTCTTCGGTGTCCCCATCACCTACATGCGGACGGTCGATGACGACCTCAACACCAAGAGCTATGCCGCATTCGGCCAGGTCGACTGGCAATTCGCCGATCGCTGGACCCTGGGTGCGGGTGTTCGTTTCACCTATGAGAAAAAGGATTATTTCCGGACGACCAGTACGTTCACCAACCTGCTTGGCAACGCGGATCCTGCCTATACCTTTGACGATTCCGACCACTGGAGCGACTGGACCCCCACGTTCACTTTGGATTACGACATGAACGACAACGTGCGGCTGTATGGACGCCTGTCGAACGGCTTCAAGAGCGGTGGATTCAACGGCCGCGCCAACCTGCCGTCCGACAAGGGCTCATTTGACCCGGAAACCGTCTGGAGTGCGGAAATTGGCGCCAAGACGATCATGGCTGACGGGAAATTCCAGGCCAACTATGCGGTGTTCGCCAGTAAATACGACGACTTCCAGGCGCGGGTATCCATTGGCGAAGGGCTTGAAGCCAGCCTTCCCGTTCTCAATGCAGCCACTCTCGATATTTGGGGCGCGGAAGCCGAATTTATCTGGGCGCCGACTGACGCGCTGCAATTCAACTCGCAAATTGGTTACCTGAACTCGACCTATGGCGATGAAGGTTTCAGTGGAGCAGACGGCGTGGAGGATGAACCGGCATTTTCGCCGAAGTGGACGGCACGGTTTGCCGGCATCTACACCTTCTTCCTTTCGGGCGGCTCGACACTCAGCCTGAATGCCGCGGCCAGCTATCGCGATTCCATGTGGCTGGGAGTGGATAACCTTGTGACCTTGTGGGAATCGGACTACTGGGTACTGGATGCTTTTATCAGCTGGACCAGCCAGGAAGGGAAATGGAACGTGATCGCGGGCATCAAGAATGCCGGCGATAAGGAATATAAAGTGGATGGGCAGGAGTTCCGTAGCGTCGGCAATATTCAGACGGCATATTACGGCGATCCGAGAACCTACACGCTATCGCTGAACTACAAGTTCTGACCTGTTGCCAGCC
>JAHEFT010000013.1:0-23112 GCA_024640025.1 Chromatiales bacterium | reverse complement strand
CGCAGGGTACTAGATCAAGTCCAGTTCTGATAGGCTGGAATCAAAGGGCCGGAGTGCATTTTCTCAACTCAAATGCACTCCGGCCCGATAACTTATTGGCAGGGTGTTGATTCTTGGAGTACACAGAACATCATTACCAGTCGGAAGACGGGCTGCGCTTGTACTACCGGGAATACGGCGGTGGTGACCGAACTGTAATCTGCCTTCCCGGGCTAACGCGCAACAGCAAAGACTTCCATGATATTGCTCTGCACCTGTCGTCGGGTCACCGGGTCATCTGCCCGGATCTGCGGGGCAGAGGACAATCGGAATGGGATGCCCGGTGGAAAAATTACAATATTGTCGTTTATGTGTCAGATGTCAGGCGTCTGATGGCAAAGACGAATGTCGAGCGGGCCATCTTTCTGGGCACCTCCCTGGGGGGCCTGATTTCGATGAACATGGCATACCTGTACCCCGGGCTTCCCAGGGCGATCATACTCAATGATCTCGGGCCCGAAGTCGATCCTGTTGGCCGGGCGCGAATACTGGCATCTGCCGGCAAGAGCGATGAAGTTCATTCCTGGCAGGATGCGGCAGAGCAGTGTCGCGTGAAATATGGAATCGCTTTTCCAGAGATGCCTGAGGATTTCTGGATGGAATTCGCCCGTAAATCCTACCGTGATGACAGCAACGGCTTACCCGAACTGGATATTGACCCGAAAATCGGTGACGCCATCCGGGTCACCATGAAAATGGCCAGGGTACTCGGGATTCTGAAAACACTCAGGGTTCTGCGTACGGTTCGCGGAATACCGATTGATCCGTGGGATGCTTTTCGCGCCATTCGCGTGCCCTGCCTGGTGCTCCGCGGAGAAAACTCGGACATTCTTTCAGAAGAAATCATTGACCGGATGCAGGCGGTCAAGCCGGACCTCGCGCGCGCCACCATTCCCAAACGCGGACATGCACCTCTGCTCGATGAACCTGAATCTTTGTCAGCCATAGATGCCTTCATTGACCGCCTCGCGTAAGCCTTATTGGCCAGTCACGAACGCCGTACCCATCCGGAGATTTCGCCGATGAGCGACACTACCGCAAGGCCACCCCATGATGTAGAGGTCAACCGGGCCTATGTTCTGTTTATTCTGGTGGTGGTTTATACCTTCAATTTCATCGACCGCCAGATCGTCGGCATCCTGGCTGTGCCCATCAAGGCCGATCTGGGCCTGAGTGATACCCAGCTTGGACTGATGGGTGGACTCGCGTTTGCTCTTTTCTATACAGGCCTGGGAATTCCCGTGGCCATGCTGGCCGACCGTTTCAGCCGTACCTGGATCATGACGGCTGCGCTGACCATCTGGAGCGCCATGACGGCCGCTTCCGGACTGGCCACCAACTTCTGGCAGCTTTTTGCAGCAAGACTTGGTGTCGGGGTCGGTGAGGCGGGGGGAGTCGCCCCGGCTTATTCGCTGATTACGGATTATTTTCCGCCTGACCAGCGGGCCCGCGCGCTGAGCGTTTATTCCTTCGGCATTCCCATAGGGAGCGCTATCGGCATCGTGTTCGGAGGCATTATCGCCAGCCTGATCAACTGGCGTTACGCCTTTTTCATTGTAGGTCTGGCCGGTATTGTTCTTGCCCCGATTTTCCGGCTCACCATCAAGGAGCCGCCGCGCGGCCGCTTCGACCGTGAACGTGCAATACAGGCTGCGCCGCGCCTGAAAGAAATCCTCAGCACCCTGTTGCACAAACCGAGTTTCTGGTTGCTGTCATTTGGGGCGTCCTTCTCATCGATGATGGGTTACGGCGTGTTCTTCTGGCTACCCTCGTTCTTTGTCCGCAGTTATGACCTCACTTTACTGAACGCTTCATTGTTCTACGGCGCCGTGTTGCTGATCGGAGGGTTGGCCGGTATCTGGGCCGGTGGATGGCTGGGCGACCGCTTTGGCCATAAAAACCATGCACAATATGCCAAAATCCCGGCGTTTGCCTTCCTGATCAGCATCCCTTTTTATGTGCTGGCCATACTCTCCCCCACACTGACAGTCACCTTTTTCGTATTGTTGGTTCCCACAGCGCTCGGACTGGTCTGGCTCGGGCCGGTGATCTCCGCCATCCAGCATGTTGTCAGGCCGGACATGCGGGCCACCGCATCCGCCATTTTTCTGTTCATCAATAACCTGATCGGAATCGGCCTGGGCACCTATGCCATTGGTGCACTGTCCGACGCTTTGGCGACGCAATTCGGCGATGATTCGTTGCGATACTCTATCCTGGCCGGTACCGGCTTTTACATCATCGCCTCGATATTTTTCTTCCAGGCAGCACGCTGGCTGAAGAAGGACTGGGAAAAGTAGGGGTCAGACCGAATTGCGAGAAATTCTGTAGGAAATCTCCCCTTTGGGTTGTTCAACCCTCGACGAATCGCAGTTTGCCTCCTATGATGAATACACCTCCAGGGGTAAAGGGCAATTTTTTTAAGGGGTTTTCTTCATAAGGGGTAATCATGATCAGACTGCTGGTTGTGGACGACCACGAACTCGTCCGGATCGGACTCCGTCATATTCTGGCTGAATACCCTGCGATACACATCGCGGGGGAAGCCGCAGACGGAGAAACTGCACTTCGAATGAACCGGGAATTGAGGCCGGACGTTGTTCTGCTCGATGTCTGCCTGCCGGGGCTGTCCGGCTTCGAGGTGACCACCCGTCTGAAACAGGCCAGTCCCGGCCTTGGCGTCATCATATTGACTGTTCACGAGGAGGCGCCATACCCGACACAGTTATTATCGGCAGGCGCTTCCGGTTATCTGACCAAGGGTTGTCCTGCAACCGAACTGGTGCAGGCCATTCAAACGGTGGCGCGTGGCGGTCGGCATATCGGTTCGAGGATCGCCCAGCAGATGGCGCTTAACATGCTGCCTGGCGGTAAAAAATCACCCTTCGATGGACTCTCCGCCCGGGAAATGGAGGTCATGCTGATGCTGGCGGCTGGCCGCAAAATTGCGGACATCGCCGATACCATGCACCTCAGTCCGAAAACGATAGCTACCTACAAGTACCGCATTTTCGACAAACTGAACACCCGTAGCGACGTGGACATGACCCGCATGGCCATGCGCTACGGTATTGTCTAACCGGAACTTTCCTTGCCGGAATTTTCAGACGTGGACGGTTTCAACGTATAAACGCCATGCTGGTCCTTGATGACGTTGACCGGGGCAGGGCTTTCCTGCTTCTTTTCGGCAGGCGGCTTTGACCCGGTGCTTGCTGCCTGCGGCTTTGAATCTGCCGGCTCAGGCTTCGGATCGGATTTGGGTTCACTACTACCCTTTGATTCCGGCTTAGCCTCGGGCCGCGACCCGGTCCCGGGCGCTGATTCCGTCTTTGGCTCAGGCCGGGATTCAGCCTTGGGCTGTGATTCCGGCTTTGGCTTGGATCTGGGCTGTGACGTTTCCGCCAGAGACTGAGAGGATTTTTCTGCCAGCGGCTGTGATGATTTTTCAACCAGTGCTTTTTCCGAAGATGTCGTTTCCGTCACGGCCTTATCCGACTGACTCTTGTCTGTTGATTCCGGGGCCTGTCCATCCCGGGATTTCACGCCCGCGGTCTGGTAAGGCGAACGCCGACGGCGGGGTTTTCGCCCCGTTCCACCCTGTTTGTCCTGGGCCGGCTCATTCTGGCTCGCATTGCCGGATGCCGGTTTCTGCTCCTGGTCTCCGGAAGCGGCCTGTGGCTGGGCTTGCTGATTGGCCCTGGACTGGCTGGTCTTTTTCTTGCGCGGGCCTCTTTTCCTGGTCGATTTCTTGCGCCGCGGCTTGCCGCCAGGGGAAGCCGGTTGCGCTTGTTCCTGTGGCTGGGTTTGAGCCTGGGAACTGGTCTGAACTTTCTTTTTACTCCGGCGTCTTGTGTTCCGGGTTCTGGGTTGCCCGCTATTGCTATCCGTGCTCCGGCCTTTCTGCTGGGCACTTTGCGACTCGGTCTTTTGAGCGGCGGGTTTTGCCTCTGAACGCTTAGGGGCAGCGGGCTTATCCGAACCGGCTTCCGGCTCCGAGGAAGTGAAAAGCTTGGAGAACAGCTGTCCAAAGAAACCCTGTCTTGGCTTTTCTTCAACCACGGGTTCCGGGCGTGCCGGGACCCGGCGGTTGGGGATCACGCCGGAAACGGCGGCAACTTTGGCAGCCCCCTGGGACGATGCCTGGGTTTCAGCACTGGCGACCAGTTCGGGCTTGGGCTGTTCCACCCGCGAATAACTGGGGTCTTCAGAAACTTCGGACTTACGTACCCGGTGAATTTCAAAGCGGGGACGCTGCATGAATTCATTGGCAAGAACGAGGATAGGCAGAGCATGGCGCCGTTCGATTTCGGAAAGGGCTTTGCGTTTTTCGTTCAGCAGGAAATTGGCAACCGTGGCAGGGGCCTGGACAATCACCTGGCCGGTGAATTCCTTCATCGTTTCTTCTTCAACCAGCCTCAGTATGGACAGGGCCAGTGATTCGGTGCTTCTGATGGTGCCATGGCCTTCACAGCGGGGGCAGGTTTCCTGGCTCGACTCTCCCAATGAGGGACGCAGGCGCTGGCGTGACATTTCCAATAACCCGAAACGGGAGATTCGTCCGGTCTGCACCCTGGCTTTGTCGATTTGCAGCGCATGGCGCAGCCTTTCCTCGACGTTGCGTTGGTGCTTGCGATCCATCATGTCAATGAAATCAATAACGATCAGGCCGCCCAGGTCACGGAGACGCAATTGGCGGGCAATCTCGTCCGCAGCCTCGATGTTGGTTTTATAGGCCGTGTCTTCAATATCGGTACCCTTGGTAGCACGGGCAGAATTGATGTCGATCGAAAGCAAAGCCTCGGTGTGATCGATGACCACGGAGCCGCCGGATGGCAGGTGTACCGTGCGGGCGAACGCCGATTCGATCTGGCTTTCGATCTGGTAGCGGTTAAACAGCGGCACATCGTCGACATAAAGTTTCAGTTTTCGCGTGTTGTGCGGCATGACGTTCTGCACGAATTCCTGCGCGTCCTTGAAAACTTGCTCATTGTCGATGAGGATTTCACCAATGTCGTTGCGCAGGTGGTCGCGCAGGGCACGGATAAACAGGTTGCTTTCCTGGTATATCAGGAAGGGCGCCTTGTTTTCTGCCGCCGCCTTTTCGATCGAATTCCAGAGCTGTAACAGGTAGTCCAGATCCCACTGAAGCTCTTCCGCTTCACGTCCAACGCCCGCGGTCCGGACGATGATTCCAACGTTGTCCGGGGCAATAACCTGCTGCAGTTGTTCCCGCAGATCATCGCGGTCTTCGCCGCTGATTCTGCGTGAGACGCCGCCCGCCTTCGGGTTGGTAGGCATCAGGACCAGGTAACGTCCGGCCAGTGAGATATAAGTCGTCAGTGCGGCGCCCTTGTTCCCGCGCTCTTCCTTTTCGACCTGAACGATCAGTTCCTGTCCTTCCCTGACTGCATCGCGAATGGAAATCTTTCCCTCGATCTTTTTCGCGGATGGCAGGTATGAGTCCTGGCAAATTTCCTTGAAGGGCAGAAAACCGTGACGCTCGGAGCCAAAATCGATAAAACAGGCTTCAAGTGACGGCTCGACCCGGGTGATGCGGCCTTTGTAAACGTTTGATTTTTTTTGTTCCTGGGAGGGGACTTCAATATCCAGGTCGATAAGTACCTGGCCGTCAGCAACGGCCACACGCAACTCTTCTGGCTGAGTCGCGTTGATCAGCATTCTCTTCATGTTGTTTCCTCAGGCATCCTGGCCTGAACACACAAGGCAGGCGCAGCTAAAAAGCTTCGCTCTTACGCGATCCGTGTTCCCGGCCCGCTTACGGGCAGCGTGCCAGGCTTGCCAATTCAATTTATTTTTACCGGAAGCAATAACTCCTCCGGTCCATGGCAACAGCCTCCGTGGCTGATGCGATAATCCGATAATTTCCGGTTCCTGTGCGGCCATCCGTTGTTTAGGATGTATCTAAACCCTTTCTAATGTTCATTCGTTCAGATTATCTGGACGATATTTGCGGCTTAGATCATCGGCTGGTTTTTCGATCGATATGATGGTGAACATCGACCAGCGCGCGGATTTCCGGAGCAATGTAATATAGCAGTGTTTTCGCGCTCTATCAATGAGTTGGGGGCTAATGTCAAAACCGAATAAAAGTTCCGGAGCACATCTTGTCCGGGTGGACAGCGACCGGGCGGGGCAGCGGCTCGATAATTTTCTGTCAGCCAGGCTCAAGGGAGTGCCCAAATCGGCGGTCTACCGGATGATCCGGACCGGGCAGGTCAGGATCAACGGCGGTCGCTGCAAGGCGTCGTCCCGCCTCGCAGAGGGCGATGAGGTCAGGATTCCACCTGCCCGTACCCACGAAAAAGGCGAATTTATCGTGTCGGACGCCGTCTGCAGGCAGGTTGAAGGCGCTTTACTTTTTGAAAATGCAGAACTGGCGGTGTTCAATAAACCCTCCGGAATGGCGGTGCATTCCGGAAGCGGCCTGCCGTGGGGGCTGATCGACGTCGTGCGCCAAACCAGGCCGGGTGAGTTCGTCGAACTCGTGCACCGCCTGGACCGTGAAACCAGCGGTTGCCTGGTCCTGGCCCGCAGCGGCGCTGCGCTGACGCACCTTGCCGCGCAATTCCGTGATGGCCAGGTCGACAAACGATACCTCTGCCTGATGAACGGTGTCCTGGACGAAGCGGTGGTCGAAGTCGATGCGCCCTTGCGCAAGGTGGAGTCCGGCGCGCAGTCCCAGGTGGAGGTTTGCGCAGACGGAAAACCGGCGCTGACCCGTTTCCACCTGCTGCAGGCTTTTCGGGACAGCTGTTACGCGGAAGTGGAGTTATTTACCGGAAGAACGCACCAGATCCGGGCGCATGCAAAATACATCGGCCTGCCCCTGGCCGGTGATGACCGCTACGCGGACCGGGAATCGATCAAAAAGTGGAAGAAACGTGGCCTGGGCCGGATTTTTCTGCACGCCCATCGGCTGGAACTGGTAACGATTTCGGGTGAAAGGCTTTCGGTAGATGCTCCGCTGCCCGATTCATTGAGAGAAGTTCTGGACCGCCTGGAAGTTACAGGAGGGTAGCTGCAGCCCGCAGCGTGTTTTTCCTACACGGTGCGTCGCAGCGATGACTGGTTAAGAGCGGCCCGCTGTGATCTAATTCGCCCGATGTACAAGCCACTGGAAGCCTTTATCGGACTGCGTTACGTGCGCGCGAAAAGGCGTAATCATTTCATATCGTTCATCTCGCTGACGTCGATGCTCGGCATCGCGCTGGGCGTCACCACGCTGATCACGGTCATTTCAGTGATGAACGGGTTTGAAAAGGAACTGCGCGCCAGGATCCTCGGCGCGATCGCGCACGCCACGATCCAGCCAGCCGATGGTTCTCAGATGGAGTGGCGCAATGTGATTAACCAGGTGGAGGAGCATCCCGAGGTCAATGGCGCAGCGCCCTATATAGAAGAAGGCGTCTGGCTGCAGGGCGCCGAGTCTTCCGGCGCTTTCATCCGCGGCATTGATCCGGAATTCGAGCCGCGCGTGTCGGAGGTCGACCGGAAAATGCTGACCGGACAGATCACTGATCTGCGACCGGGGGAATACGGAATCATTCTCGGCATCGGGCTCGCTTCGCGGCTGCGGGTGGGCCCCGGCGACCGGGTGACCGTAATTGCCCCCAGGCTGAAGGCGACCCCGGTGGGCGCGAGTCCGCTGATGCGCCGCTTTACCGTGGTCGGGGCCTTTGAGTTCGGCGAGTTCGAAAACGACTCCACGCTGGCGCTGGTGAACATCGAGGACGCCGCCAAGCTGCTACGAATGCCGCCCGGCACCATCGGCGGTGTGCGGTTGCACCTGGAGAACATGGACGACGCCTGGCGTGTCGCGCGGGAAATCTCCGACAGCATGCAGGGATTTTATACCGTCCGGGACTGGACCCAGGAACGCGGCAACCTGTTCCAGGCTGTACGCACCGAAAAGACAGTCATGTGGGTCATTCTTTCACTGATTATCGCCGTGGCCGCATTCAACATTATTTCCATGCTGGTGATGGTGGTTACCGACAAGCAGTCGGACATTGCCATTCTGAAAACGATGGGCGCACAGCCCGGAACCGTGATGCGGATTTTCGTGATCCAGGGTTGTGTGATCGGGGTCATTGGAACCGTCCTGGGTGTCATCGGCGGAATACTGCTGGCGCAGAACATCGGCTCGGTGGTGCCGTTCCTGGAACAACTGTTCGGCTTCAGCCTGTTCCCCTCCGACATTTATTACATCACCGAGCTTCCGTCCGACCTTCGAATCGACGATGTCATCAAGTTTGCTTTGATGTCGCTCGGTATGTCGCTGCTTTCCACCATCTATCCGTCATGGCGTGCTGCCAGGACGCATCCTGCCGAGGCATTGAGTTATGAATGACAAGGCTGGAATGGTGCTGGAAGCCAGGGGTGTCAGGAAATCCTTTTACCAGGGCCCAAGAGAAGTGCAGGTGTTAAAGGATGTCAGCGTGATCCTGGCCAGGGGAGAATCCCTTGCTATCGTCGGGGCGTCCGGGGCAGGCAAGAGCACCCTTCTGCATATTCTCGGCGGCCTGGACCGTCCCGATGCCGGTGAAGTCCTGGTGGACGGAAAGTCGCTGTGGGGACTGAAACCGAAGGATCGAAGCAGAGCCCGGAACATCACCATGGGATTTGTCTACCAGTTTCACCACCTGTTGCCCGAGTTCACCGCGCTGGAAAACGTGGCCATGCCGCTGCTTATCCGGGGCGAGAGCGTGGCGTCGTCGCGGGAAAGAGCCAGCGCTTTACTGGGCAGGGTGGGGCTTACCGACCGGCTGACACACAAGCCGGGCGAGTTGTCAGGAGGTGAACGGCAGCGCGCGGCGGTTGCCCGTGCCCTGGTTGGCAACCCGAAAGTCGTGCTGGGTGACGAACCCACCGGGAACCTGGATGAGCGCACCGCGGATCACGTTTACGGCCTGATGCTGGAACTGAACCAGGAACTCGGGACCAGCCTGCTGCTGGTGACACACGACACCCGCCTGGCCGCCCGCATGGACCGCCAGTTGGAATTGCGAATGGGGTGCCTGCAGGAGCTGGAATAACAGCTGCTCCGGGCGGCAGCTGGACCTGGCCGGTCAGTATTGTCTCGGGCGTACTCGCCGCTCAACTGTTCAACTCGCTGCCGCAACCGGCAATCATTGGTGTCGCTGCCGCACTGGCCGGCTTTGCCCTGATACCCCGTCGTTTGCGTCCGCCTGCACTGATGATCCTGGCCTGCTGCTGGACCCTGAGCCAATTTCATTTGCGCCTGGCGGGCCGGCTGGATCCGTCCCTGGCCAACCAGGTCGTCACGGTCAAAGGCGTTATTTCCTCGATTCCCTCGCAGGGCCCCGATTCCACTCGCTTTCGTTTCCGGCCCGACCCGGTATACCGCAGCGGTGGTTTGCCGGCCGTGTTACTGGTGACGTGGTACCGCGATTCACCGGTTATCAGGGCAGGCGGGTACTGGCAGCTTGAACTCAGGCTCAAGCCGCCGTGGGGCGGCGTGAACTTCCAGGGGTCTGACAAGGAGCGCTGGCTGTTCGCCCAGGGCATCGGCGGACTGGGCACGGTACGCAGCGGTGAGGCTCTTGTCCCCCCGCCGGGTTACCGGTTTGCCGTCAACACGATTCGGGAGCGGGTGTTACAAGACATCGCTGAACAAGTCAGTGATGAAAGGCAGAGAGGCGTGATCCAGGCGCTGGCGACGGCCGACCGCTCCGGCCTGATGCAGCCGGACAGCGCATTACTCGCGGCAACCGGCACCTCCCATCTACTCGCCATTTCCGGTTTGCATGTCGGTCTTGCGGCCGCCGGCGGGATGTGGCTGAGCCGCCTGCTGCTGCTGTTCCTGCCGGTCTCCAGGATGGGAGGGGTGACACTGATGGTCGCGATCGGCGGGGGGCTGGCCGGTGCATTTGCTTATGCCGCGCTGGCAGGTTTCGGCCTGCCGACGCTTCGCTCGGTTCTGATGCTGCTGACGGCCTTGTCCGCCGTTTTGCTGTGCCGGTCGATTCACCCGCTATGGGCCTGGGTGTTCAGCCTGGCAGTGATCCTTCTGATCGATCCCTTTGCGCCGCTCGGGGCAGGGCTTTGGTTCTCATACCTCGCAGTCGGGAGTTTGCTGTGGGTTTTCCAGCCCAGAACCGGCCCGTTAAACTGGTGGAGAACCATGCTCATGGCGCAGGCGGGCGTGATACTGGTGCTGACGCCGGTCAGTGCCGCGTGGTTTGGTTCTTTCAGTCCTACCGGATTTGCCGCCAACCTGCTGGCCATTCCATGGGTGAGTATCCTGGTGGTCCCTGCCGTGCTCGCGGGTCTCGCCGTGCTTCCACTTTCGTCATCGCTGGCTGGCTTGCTCTGGACAGCAGCAGGATACGCAACTTCAGCGCTGTTTTATGCGCTGGATTTATTCGCCAGGCTCCAGGGCCAGGTTATGGCCCTCCCGCCGCCTTCGTTGTTGCAGGCCGTGCTGGGCCTGGCTGGAGCCTTCCTGTGCCTGCTGCCGCGTGGATTGCCCTTACGCTGGCTGGGATTGTTCCTGATCGTCCCCTTGTTTTTGCCGCCCGGGCAACGACTCAGGGAAGGGGAGCTTTCACTGGAAGTCCTGGACGCAGGGCAGGGCACCGCTGCTCTGGTCAATTCCGGGGATTACTCTCTGCTCTATGACTCGGGCCCGGGCGATGGCCGGCAGCAGAACCTGGTCGGCAGCGTCATTGCCCCGGCCCTGTCTGCTGTGAACACCAGCGCGCCCACGGAGGTCATCATCAGTCATGCGGACCTGGACCATGCCGGAGGAATCCAGTCTCTTCTCACCCGCTATCCGGGTGCTGACTATCGAGCGAACCTCCACGGCCGCATCGATGATTTGGCACCATGTACGAGCCCGTTCATGCGGACCCGGCCCGGTATCATTCTGCAAACACTCCACCCGTCACCCTGGCTGCCCTACCTGGGAAACGACAGTTCCTGCGTGGTCAGTCTCACCGCCGCCGGCGGCAGTGTGCTTCTCAGCGGCGATATCTCGAAGGTCATTGAAAACAGGCTGATCAGTGCAGGGCTGGGGAGTCACAAGCTCTTGCTCGTGCCCCATCACGGCAGCCTGACATCGTCCAGCCAGGCCTTCATTGATACCCTGCACCCGCAAGTGGCGATCGCCACGGCCAGCCTTGGCAACCGCTTTGACTTCCCGAAAACTGAAATCCGCGAGCGGTATGAAGCGGCAGGCATTCAATTCTGGTCCACGGGAGACTGTGGCGCATTGCGGGTCGTTCTCCGGGCGGACGGCTCATGGCACGCTGCCAGCGCCCGCCGGCAGAGAAACCGTATCTGGCGCTGGCCGGCCGCCGCGAATTGCCCGTAGCGAGTTCATACCACCCCATGTATCATTTGGTCAGCCTGTTTTTTACCTGTTTGTTGTCAATGGAGTGATGAAACGTGCTTGATATTATTCTTGCCGGCGGCTGGTTGATGGCCCCGATCATACTGTGTTCCATACTGGCATTGACCATTATTGCCGAGCGCTCCTGGGCTCTCCGGCGTCACAATGTGGTCCCCCAGGACGTGGGTAAACAGGTCGAGGACTGGGCGGTTCGCCACGAACTCGACCGTCGTCACATCGAAGAACTCCGATCCGGCTCTGCGCTGGGACGGGTCCTCGCGGCAGCGCTGGTCAACCGGCACCGGTCCCGCGAACTGATCAAGGAAGCGGTGGAAGACACCGGGCGGCACGTGGTGCATCAGCTGGAGCGGTTCCTGAATACACTGGGCACGATAGCCGGCATCTCACCGCTGCTCGGGCTACTCGGAACCGTGATCGGCATGATCAAGGTGTTTTCTGCCATCCTGGCGCACGGTGTCGGAAATGCCAACCAGCTGGCCGGCGGCATTTCCGAAGCCCTGATCACGACGGCGGCCGGCCTGACCGTCGCCATCCCCAGTTTCTTTTTCTACCGCTATTTCAAGGGCAAGGTGGAGTCCTATGTCGTCTCCATGGAAGAGCAGGCCATCAATCTGATCGAAGCCATTGAGCGGGGCAACGTGGCCCAGTTGAGGTCCGGCATTCCCGGAGGTTAACGCTTGAAACTGCAGAATCACATCAAGGAAGACCCCAATGTCGATCTCACTTCGCTGATCGACGTGATCTTTCTGCTGCTGATTTTCTTCATGGTAAGCACCACCTTCGAACAACAGGCCCTGCTCAAGGTCGACCTGCCTGAAGCCAGCGCGGTCGAGAATCGAACCGAAATTCCTGACAGCCTGGAACTGGTGATCGATAACGAGGGCCGCATGTTCCTGAATGATCAACGGCTGATCGACAGCGAGGCACGCACCCTGCAGGCGGCTATAGTGCAGGCAGCCGGGACGCGGCGGGACATTCCCCTCATCCTGAGGGCAGACCGGGAAACGCCGCATCACTATGTTGTCACTTCCATGGATGTTGCCGCACAAATGGGATTCAGCAACCTTTCGATCGCAACAGACCGTACCGACGGGCTTCCGGAATGACCGGGCTTCCCGGAGATCCCATGGTCGTTTACAAGCGGCTCTGGGGCTACACCAGCCGTTACCGGTGGATGTTTCTTCTGGGTATCGCCGGGGTCAGCGTCGACGCCAGCATGCAGGCGGTCTTCATCAAGGGCATGCAGCCTCTCATCGACAAAGTTTTCGTCGGCAAGGATTCCCAATACGGTATCTGGCTGGCCGGCGCCATTTTCGTGATCGCTGTCGTCCGCATGGCCGGAAACTATGCCGGGGTCTATGGCATGGAATGGGTCGGCCGCAAAGTCATCGCCGACCTGCGCCAGGAACTGTTCGATCGTTATGTTTCACTCCCGGCGACCTTCTACGATCAATTCAGTTCCGGCCAGCTGATTTCAAAACTGGCCTATAACAGCGAACAAGTCGCCAGCGCGGCTACCCATTCCATCGTCACTGCAATACGCGACATCCTGCTGGTTATTTTCCTGCTCGGGGTGATGCTGACGACCAACGCCCGGCTCACCCTGGTGATGTTGCTGCTGGTTCCGGTCATTGGTCTTCTGGTGACCGTGATCAGCCGCCGCTTCCGAAAAATCAGCCACCGGATCCAGGACATGATGGGGAACGTCTCGCATGTCACCGAAGAGGCCGTGACCGGTCAGCAGGTCATCAAGGTATTCCAGGGGCAGGAAGCGGAAAAAACACGTTTCCGCGCCGTCAACGAGAAAACACTGCGGCTGCACATGAAAATGCGGGCCACCCACCTCGTCAGCTCTTCACTGGTTCAGCTTGCCGCCGGCCTGGCGTTGGTACTGTTGATGCTTATCTCAACCCGTCCTTCCATGCTGAGCAGTATATCCGCCGGCACTTTTACGGCCATTTTTACCGCGATGATCGCGTCCATTCCGCCGCTGAAGCGCCTGACCAGCGTTCAGTCTCAGGTGCAGAAAGGCATCGCCGCGGCCGACAGTATTTTCCAGGTGCTGGACACCGATGCGGAAACAGACTGCGGCACCCTGGAGGTGGAACGGGTCCAGGGCGCTATCGAGTTCAGGAATGTGAGTTTTCGTTACGGCTCCAGTGAAAAACCCGTGCTCAGCGAGGTCAACTTTTCGGTGCCGGCCGGAAGCGTCACCGCGCTGGTCGGCAGTTCCGGCAGCGGAAAGACCACGCTTGCGGCTCTTTTGCCGCGCTTCTATACGGATTATGAAGGAAGTATCACGCTCGACGGGCACGAGCTTTCAGACTACAGGCTGGATAACCTGCGCGGCCACATCGCGCTGGTCAGCCAGCACGTGGTGTTGTTCAACGACACCGTAGCCAACAACATCGCTTATGGCGCCCTGGCGGGAAAGTCACGGGAAGCCATTGTCCAGGCAGCGACCGCAGCACATGCCATGGGCTTTATCGGGCAACTCCCTGCGGGCCTGGACACGATAATCGGGGAAAACGGCACGCTCCTGTCCGGTGGGCAGCGGCAACGGCTGGCAATCGCTCGCGCCCTGCTGAAAGACGCCCCGATCCTGATCCTGGACGAGGCAACCTCTGCGCTGGACAGTGAATCGGAGCGCGCCATCCAGGAAGCGCTGGCGGAAGTGTTCAAGCACCGTACAACGTTGGTCATTGCTCACAGGCTTTCCACCATCGAGAACGCTGACCAGGTCATTGTGCTGGAAGAAGGCAGGGTGGTGGAATCCGGAACGCATCCTGAACTCCTGGCCAACGACCGGACCTATGCGAGGCTATACCGAAACCAGTTCAGAGATGACTGATGCGGTCTGAAACCGAGCTAAAACTGAACAGTATCTGGTACGGGGGCGCGCCTGTTCCCTGGTGGTTGCGCCTGCTGACACCACTTTACAGGGCCGGCAACCGACTGGACCGCTGGTGGAATTTGCGGCAACGGCCGGAAGACCTGGAGTCGGCTCTGATCATTGTCGTGGGTAATATCACAGCCGGCGGCAGCGGCAAGACTCCCCTGGTCATCAGGCTGTGTAACCTGCTTCGCCAGGCGGGCTTCAAGCCCGGTGTCATCAGCCGTGGATATGGCCGCAAAGACAGAGGACTGCGCCTGGTCAGCCCGGCCTCCAGCCCGGCGGCGGTGGGGGACGAACCATTGCTCATCGCCCGGCGGGCGGAAGTTCCGGTGATGGTCGCGGCAGACCGTTGCGAGGCCGCCCGCAGGCTGCTCAAGCAGGGAATTGACGTCATCATCTCGGACGACGGCCTGCAACACTACCGCTTGCCCCGGGCCCTGGAGATTTGCGTTATCGACGGCAGCCGGGGATTTGGAAACGGCCGGCTGATTCCGGCCGGACCCTTGCGGGAACCCATTGAACGCCTGTCCGGCTTCGACACCATCATGGTCAATGGCGAACTGGATCTCTTGAGTGATGACCTGCCCATCACGCACATGAGCCTGGAAGCGGGCCTGTTACGGTCGGTGGACGACGGTCAGAGCTGGCGCCTGGCCCAGTTTGCAGGCTGCAAGGCGAACGCAGTGGCCGGTATCGGAAACCCCAGCCGCTATTTTGACCTCCTGCGCGGTGCACGAATCAAGGTCATTGAGCACGTATTTCCGGACCACCATATATTTGACGCTGAAGACTTTGAAAACATGGACAAGTCGTTCCCGATCCTGATGACCGAAAAGGACGCCGTGAAATGCCGGAACCTGGGCCTGAAAAATGCCTGGTTCCTTTCGGTTGACGCCGTGCTGCCGGCAGAATGGGAGCGGGAATTTCTCAGTCGCGTGGCGCGGAAACAGGCCAGGCCAGGGAGCGGTTCATGAGCGCAGATTACCGGATTGTCATTCCCGCCCGCATGGCATCGCAAAGACTGCCCGGCAAACCGCTGGTCTCCATCAACGGGCGAACACTGGTTGAGCATGTTTACCGGCGCGCCCGCGAATCATCGGCGTCATCCGTCGTCATCGCAACCGATTCGCCGGAGATCCTTGCTGTCGCACGTGCTTTCGGCGCTGAGGCCGTGATGACTTCGGCCGACCACGAAAGCGGTAGTGACCGAATTGCGGAGTGCATCGATATCATGGGTTTGCGCGATGATGAACTGGTGGTCAACCTGCAGGGGGACGAACCGTTGATGCCGGCTGCCTGCCTCGACCAGGCGGCCGGGATGTTGCAACGGGTTCCGGAAGCCGACGTGGCCAGCCTCTACTGGCCCATCGAATCGGCTGAAGAGGTCGAAGACGCCAATGTCGTCAAGGTCGTTACTGATTGTTCCGGTAAGGCGCTGTATTTTAGCCGCTCCGTGATACCCCATTCCCGGAACAGGAATATCCGGGTCGCGCTGCAGGAAGGCGCTGCATGGTATCGCCACATCGGCCTCTATGCCTACCGCGCCGGTGCATTAAGAGCCTTCACAACCCTGCCGGCCAGCCCGCTGGAGCGACTGGAAAAACTGGAACAACTGAGATTTCTGGAAGCCGGGAAAATCATCCGGATGGAGCGCGCCTGTTCCTTTATTCCAGCGGGGATAGACACACCGGAAGACCTGGAGCGCATTCGCACCCTGATTCCCGGCAAGCAGGACTGAGCGGCTCCGGAATGCCGGCGGATAAAGAACAGGAGTTTGACGGCAGGGCCATAGCCGCGCGCCTGCCAACACGCCCCGGGGTCTACCTGATGCGCGACAAATCGGGTACGCCGCTGTATGTGGGCAAGGCCAGGAATCTGCGCAAGCGGGTTAGCAGTTATTTCGACGCACGGCCCAAGATCGAGCGGATCATGCGCATGATCGCCCGTATTCGCCAGATCGAGGTCAGCCTGACCCGCACCGAGGGTGAGGCGCTGCTGCTCGAGAACGAATGGATCAAATCGCTAAAACCCCGTTATAACGTCCTGCTGCGCGACGACAAGTCCTACCCGTGGATCGTCATCACCAGCAACCACGACGCTCCGCGCATTGCTTTTCACCGGGGAGCGAGGGATAAGTCCATGGATTACTTCGGACCTTATCCTTCCGCCTCATCGGTACGTGAGAGCATCAACCTGATTCAGAAGCTTTTCCGCATCCGGAACTGCGAGGACAGTTATTTTGCGCATCGGACCCGGCCTTGCCTGCAATACCAGATCCGGCGTTGCACAGCGCCATGCGTCGGACTGGTCAGCCGGGAAAATTATAATGACCAGGTAAAGGATGCAAAACTGTTCCTGCAGGGCAAAAACCAGAAAGTACTGACAAGGATGATATCGAGAATGGAGCAGGCTGCAGCAGCGCTTGAGTTCGAAACGGCTGCGATGTTCCGTGACCAGATAAGCCTGCTGAAGCAGATGCAGGCCCGGCAGTTCGTTTCAGGAAAGCAGGCGGACATCGACTTTCTTGCGCTGGCGCTGGAACAGGGGCAAGCCTGCGTGCAGGTCGTGTCCATCCGCGGCGGAAGAAACCTGGGGCAAAGGAGTTACTTTCCCGCCCAGGTGGAGGGCTACTCTGGCGCCGAAGTGCTCGAGGCCTTTACCGGTCAGTACTACCGCGAGCGGCTGCCGCCGGGCGCCATGGTGATCTCTCATGAGCTGGAAAACCAGCAATTGCTGTCTTCCGTTTTCTCCGACCGCGCCGGCCGCAGGATTTCCATCCAGGCGCATCCCAGGGGTGAGCGGAGGAAAATGCTGGAATCCGCTGCTCGTAACTCGAAACAGGCGCTGAAAATGAGACTGGCGGGCAAGGCCAACATAGCCGCCCAGTTCGATGCCTTGCAAAGCATCCTGCAACTGGAAGAATCGCCCGCTTCGGTCGAGTGTTTTGACATTTCCCACACCTCCGGAAACCAGGCGGTGGGTTCCTGCGTCGTTTTCGATCAAAACGGTCCGGACAAATCGCGATACCGGCGCTACAACCTGAGAGGCATCACACCGGGTGACGACTATGCGGCCATGCGCCAGGTCCTCACACGCCGCTACGGGCGCATCCAGGCGGAGGAGGGCGTGCTGCCGGACCTGCTGCTTATTGACGGCGGCAAAGGACAGTTGAGGCAGGCGGAGGAAGTGCTTGCCGAGTTCGGTTTAAACGGTCTGCCCATGCTCGGGATTGCGAAAGGCCGTTCCCGCAGGGCAGGGCACGAGGAATGGATCATGGCTTCGCCTTACCGGAGTCTGCACCCTGGCCCCGAATCACCCGCATCGCACCTGGTACAGCAGATCCGGGATGAAGCCCACCGGTTCGCCATCACCGGTCACAGGGGGCGGCGGCAGAAGGCCGCGACAAAATCAACACTGGAGAAAATTCCCGGGATCGGGCCGCGCAGGAGGCGGGCGCTGCTCAACCACTTTGGAGGATTGCAGGGTGTGAGCAAGGCCGGAATCGAGGAAATATCCAGCGTACCGGGAATCAGCCGCCTGCTGGCCGAGGAGATATTCCGGGCACTGCACTGAGCAGCGATGTCTGCGATAATAGTGCGTCCTGTTGAACCCGGCGATACCTGACCATGCACCTGACCGTCCCGACCATGCTGACCCTGCTGCGCATCGCGCTCGTGCCGGTACTGGTACTGTTTTTTTACCTGCCGGTCAGCTGGTCTGATCTCGCCTGTGTCGTTGTCTTTGTACTGGCCGCGGTAACCGACATCGCAGACGGCTACATTGCGCGCAAAACCGGGCAGACATCGAGCTTCGGTGCCTTTCTTGACCCGGTGGCGGACAAGATCATGGTTTCAACCGCGCTGGTGCTGCTGGTTCAGCGGCAGGAAACCTACCAGGCCGTGTTCGCCATCGCGGCCGCCATTATCGTCGGCCGGGAAATCACCATTTCCGCGCTGCGTGAGTGGATGTCGGAAATCGGCGAACGAGCGCTGGTGAGCGTCAGCTGGGTCGGTAAATTGAAAACCATTTTTCAGATGACAGCCATTGGATTCCTGCTCTACCACGACAACATGGGCTGGATTCCGATCGCGCGGATCGGGGAGGTTCTCCTTTACACCGCCGCGGCACTGACACTCTGGTCGATGTGGACCTATTTGAAATCAGCCTGGCCGGCCATCAGCGACTCGCGCCATCATGTCCCGAATGCAGACGCTGGACCAGAATGACATGACAGAGAACTCGCGGGCGGAGACCCGCCGCAAAACGACCACGGTCAATATCAAAAATATTCTCGTGGGCGGAAGCCACCCGGTGGTGGTGCAGTCCATGACCAATACTGATACCGCTGACGCGAAGGCAACCGCCCAACAGGTTGCCGAGCTGGCGCGAGCCGGGTCCGAACTGGTCCGCATCACCGTTAACACCCTCGAGGCGGCCGCCGCGGTACCCGAAATCCAGCGGCGCCTGGACATGATGTCCTGCAGCGTGCCGCTGATCGGCGACTTCCACTACAACGGACACCAGTTGCTCAGGGAGGTGCCGGAGTGTGCATCGATCCTGGCCAAGTACCGGATCAACCCGGGCAACGTTGGTTTCGGCCGCAAGAAGGACGACCAGTTCGCCACCATCATCGAATTGGCGGTCGAGCACGATAAGCCGGTCAGGATCGGCGTGAACTGGGGCAGCCTCGACGCCAGCCTGCTGGCTCGCCTGATGGATGAAAACGCGGCGCTGAGCAAACCCCGGGAGGCCGCGGCCGTCATGCGGGAAGCACTGATACGTTCGGCGCTGGAAAGTGCGGAGCAGGCCGAGCGACTGGGGATGGCTCACGACCGGATCATCCTGTCCTGCAAAGTCAGCAGCGTGCAGGACCTGATCAGCGTTTACCGCGCCCTGGCCGCGCGCTGCGATTTTCCCCTGCACCTGGGACTGACCGAGGCGGGAATGGGCAGCAAGGGCATTGTTTCTTCCACCGCGGCCATGGCAGTGCTTCTGCAGGAAGGGATCGGCGACACAATCCGCGTTTCACTGACGCCGGAGCCCGATCAGTCCCGCACCGACGAGGTCATTGTGGCGCAGGAACTGTTGCAGAGCATGGGCCTGAGAGCTTTTACGCCAATGGTGACGGCTTGCCCCGGTTGCGGGCGAACCACCAGCACCTATTTCCAGTCACTGGCCCAGGACGTGCAACAGTTCGTGCGAGGCCGCATGCCGGAATGGAAACTGCACTATGAAGGCGTCGAAAACCTTTCCCTGGCCGTCATGGGCTGCATCGTGAACGGGCCCGGTGAAAGCCGCCATGCCGACATTGGAATCAGCCTGCCCGGCACAGGCGAGGCCCCTGCGGCACCCGTGTTTATTGACGGGGCAAAACACGTGACGCTTCGTGGCGAAGGCATTACGGATGAATTTCTGGGTTTGATCGAACAGTATGTCGAGACCCATTATTCCCGCCGCTTTCCTGACCAGCCTTCCTGACGCGTGGCTGTCCTGAAACGCAACCGCCTATCCCGGCAGGCCGACCGGCACCACCTGTACCAGGAATCAGTGCAGGACACCGAGTCTGAAATTGATTTTGTGGTGGAGACCTGGGCAGCACTGCGCAAGCGGCCGGCGGAACTGTTGCGCGAAGATTTTTGCGGCACCGCGAATACCGCCTGCGAGTGGATCAGGCGCGATCCTCAGCACTATGCCATCGGCGTCGACCTGGACGGCGAAGTGCTTAATTGGGGACGCATCAACAACGTTCAGCGGATGAGCGGGGAGCAACAGGCACGAATCCGCTTGCTGCAGGATAATGTCCTGGATGTGGCCACTGAACTGGCGGATATCGTCCTGGCCATGAATTTCAGCTACTACCTGTTTCTCACCCGCGAAGACCTGCTTGAATATTTTCGCAGTGTACGCGACGGGCTGGTTGAAGATGGAATACTTTTTCTGGATGCCTACGGGGGATATGACGCGCCCAAGGAGATCGTGGAAGAGCGTGAATGCGACGATTTCACCTACGTCTGGGAGCAAGCCTCGTTCAACCCGATCGACGCGACGATGAACTGTCATATCCATTTCAAATTTCCGGACGGTTCAGAAATGGACAAGGCTTTCAGTTATTACTGGCGCCTGTGGAGCCTTCCCGAAATCCGCGAATTGCTGGAAGAAGCCGGGTTCAGTGACGTCACCGTTTACTGGGAAGGCACCGACAAAAAGAACAACGAGGGTAATGGTATCTACGAACCCGCAACGGTTGGAGACGCGGACCCCGGTTGGGTTTGCTACGTCGTAGCGCAGAGGTAGCGCTTTTCCCCGATTTTCAGTTCACCGGTCTGTATTTCCGGTTCTGCCGGCGCAACGATAAACAGTACAGTCCCTTCTTGCGCCGCGGCATTGTCGATCACCACCCCCTGGATCCAACTTTCGCCGCGCAGCAGTTCAACCCGGTCAGCGGGTTTGACCGGGCAGGATTCAACGGTCCGAACGATATCGGGTTTACGTTTGACTTTTCCCAGGTAGCGTGCCCGGGCAACTATTTCCTGGCCGGGGTAACACCCCTTGGAAAAACTGACTGCACCGATCTGCTCGAAACCGAGCATTTGTGGAATGAATTTTTCGCTGGTCTGCGCATCCAGCCAGACCACGCCCCGTGAAATTTCCCCGGCTTTGAAGCTTTCCCCGGTTTCGGGAGTCTCCCCCGGGATTTCCTGCTGCTCCTCTCCGGATGAAAATCGATAACAAAGATTCAATCCCGCCGGCTGGAAGTCCCCGGGCCCACGTGGCTGTCCGGCCGAAAGAGCACCGCAGACCTGCACATCCGGTTCGGCAAGGAATTCGACCCTGGCCCGGAACACGAACATCTTCAGCCGGGTAAGTATTCCGGGCAATAGTCCGGCAGCGCCGGCGACCAGGAAATCATCGTCCTGTCGGCATACCAGTAGCAGGCCAATCACCTGTCCCCTGGGTGTACAGCAACAGGCGAACGTTGCATCATCGGGCGCCAGGGCAGCAATATCCGCACTGAGCTGGTTGTGCAGGAAATTGCCTGCATCGGGGCCGCGAAACCGCGCCACAGAGAGGTATTTAAGAGGTAACATCGTCAAATTTGGACCTGTTTGATTTTGACATGAATCAGAGTTTGGCATAGTAACCAAAAGTATTCGAACGTGAAGGTCTTTACGCCTTGAATATGTCGGCGTGAGTCAGTAGGCTTGGTCTGATTACCCGACCGTTCGAGATGGCCATGAAATCCACCCAAAGACCCCTGTCCCCGTTCATGATCGGGCCGTACTACAAGCCGCAAATGACGTCACTGATGTCGATTACGCATCGCGCCAGCGGCGTGTTTCTGAGCCTTATTGGAATACCGTTACTGCTGTGGTTCCTGATCGCCGTCGCAAGCGGACCGGAGTCATACAACACCATGCTGGCATTGCTGGGTGGCTGGCTGGGCAAACTCGCCGTTGCTGCGACGATCCTGTGCCTGAACTTTCACTTTCTCAACGGTATCCGTCACCTGGTATGGGATACCGGCAGGGCGCTGGATATCGAAACCGCCACCAGGGCCGGCTGGCTGGTGCTGATCGGCACCCTTGTCCTCACTGTCGTCCTGCTGGGGGTGCTGTTATGAACATGAGAAATCCACTGGCGACTGCCCGCGGCCACGGCAGTGCAAAATCCGGAGTTCATCACTGGTATGCACAGCGGGCATCAGCCCTGTTGTTGATTGTGCTGATCGGCTGGTTGATTTTTTCCATGATCCGGCTTTCCGGAGCCGATCACGCAACGGCCGCGAACTTTATCGCGCAACCCGTCAATGCCGCCTTTCTCGGTTTGTTGATCGTGGCCCTGCTTTATCACGCCATGCTCGGGCTCCAGGTCGTGATCGAAGATTATGTGCATCACCCGGTGCTGGAAGGCGTGTTTTATTTTGTTACCCGGGGCGGAGCCTTGTTCGGCATGGCGCTGGGCATCATTTATGTACTGAAACTGGTGCTGGGAGCCTGATCAATGAGCGAGTCCTATAAATTGCAGGAACACAAGTACGACGTGGTGGTCGTCGGAGCCGGCGGCGCCGGACTCCGGGCAACGATGGGCGTGGCGGCAACCGGCCTGGCCACTGCCTGCATCACCAAGGTCTTCCCGACACGCAGCCATACCGTGGCCGCCCAGGGCGGCATGTCGGCCGCTTTGGGTAACATGGGTGAAGACGACTGGCGCTGGCATATGTACGACACCATCAAGGGTTCGGACTGGCTCGGCGACCAGGATGCCATCGAGTACATGTGCCGGGAAGCCGTCCCCGCCGTGATTGAACTGGAGCACTTCGGCGTGCCGTTTTCACGCACCGAGGACGGCCGGATTTACCAGCGGCCGTTCGGAGGCATGACGACGCATTACGGGGAAGGCACGGCGCAACGGACCTGCGCCGCAGCAGACCGGACCGGACACGCGATTCTGCACACGCTTTATCAGCAGTCACTGAAACACGATGCAACCTTCTATATCGAGTATTTTGCCATCGACCTGCTGATGGACGAGTCCGGCGCCTGCAAGGGCGTCCTGGCCTGGGACCTGGCGGAAGGAACCCTGCACCTGTTCCGGGCGCATGCGGTGATACTGGCTACCGGCGGGTACGGACGAAGCTATTTCTCCGCCACCTCGGCACATACCTGCACCGGCGACGGCAACGGCATGGTGTTGCGCGCCGGCCTGCCTTTGCAGGACATGGAGTTTGTCCAGTTCCATCCCACCGGGATTTATGGCGCCGGCTGCCTGATCACCGAGGGCG
>JAHEFT010000085.1:9194-11056 GCA_024640025.1 Chromatiales bacterium | reverse complement strand
TATCAAACCCTGGACCAGCTGAACCCGAAACAGGTGGAGACCCAGAGCTACCGGCCGCAACGCGAACTCTATTACTGGCCGCTGGGCTTTGCGCTGATCCTGAGCCTGCTGTTTTTCGGCCAGGCGGAAATCCGGGCAGTCCTGCGCTCGCGCCGGGCGCAGGCGCCTGCCGGGCAGGAGCCGGCCTGATGGCGCTGGAGCTGTTCCATTTTCTCCGTCCGGGCTGGTTGTGGCTGTTGCTGCCGGCCGCCCTGGTGACCTGGTCGGCCTGGCGCAGGCAGGATCCGATGAGTGGATGGCGGCGGGTGATTGCACCCGGACTGCTGGAACACCTGGCGATCAGTAAACAGGAGCGCCGCCGCCGCTTGCGCCCGGTGTTTCTGCTGGGCTTTTGTTTCGTGCTTGGGATCGTGGCCATGGCCGGGCCCGCCTGGGAGAAGGAACCCTCGCCGTTTACCGAGGACCAGGCGGCCTTGTTCGTCATCCTCAAGGTCACGCCGGAGATGCTGGCTGAAGACATTCAGCCCAGCCGGCTGCAGCGCGCGACGCAGAAAATCAGCGACCTGCTGGCCCTCAGGCCCGGAACCAGCACCGGTTTGATCGCTTATGCGGGAAGCGCGCACCTGGTGATGCCCCTGACGACCGACCCGGACATCGTCTCGTTTTTTGCCGCTGAACTGGCACCCGGGGTTATGCCCGTGCCCGGTGATGAACCGCTCGATGCGGTGGAACTGGCGATGTCACGGTTGCAGGATTCGGGTTTGCCAGGGTCGATCGTGTTGGTCGCCGACAGCGTGGATGCTTCGTTCGGCGCCGGGCTGAAGGAACTCAAAAAGGCCTCGGGTCCTGATGTTCACATTCTCGGTATGGCAGCAGGGCCCGAAGTCGTGCCGCCGCCGGGCAGCCCGCCGGCGCCGGCGCTCGATGAAAAGGCGCTGCAACAGGTTGCCAGGGCAGGCGGCGGTTCGCTGGTGCTGGTGACCGCGGATGACGCGGACGTCAGGCAGCTCAATTCGCGAATCGAGCGCAGTATCGCGGCCGCGCCGCCGCAGGAGGGTGAGCGCTGGAAGGATATGGGGTACTACCTGGTATTGATTTTTTCGCTTTTTTTCCTCGCGTTCTTTCGAAAAGGGGGCGCGGTGGCGGTGAGTTCATGATCGTCGACCGCAAGAAAATATTGTCAGGTCTTCTTTGCCTTTGGCAAAACCGACCTGCCATTATTTGTCTTGCTCTTTTAATGTTGTGGTTACCGGGGGTGGTGTTTGCCGGGGGGTGGGGGGAGTTGTGGTTGACGGCGGACCAGCGGGGGCAGCGGTTGTTCGAACAGGAACAGTACCTGGAGGCGGCGGAGGCTTTCGAGTCGCTGGAGCGCAAGGGCGTGGCGTTTTTCCGCGGGGGTGATTTTGAAAGCGCTGCTTCGGTGTTCGGGCGGATCCGGTCGCCGGAGGCTGCGTACAACCGGGGCAATTGCCTGGTCATGCTGGGACGGTATGACGAAGCCATTCAGAGTTATCAGGCTGCACTGGAAGCCCGGCCGGACTGGACCGAGGCTGCAGAAAACCTTGAAATTGCCAGTGTGCGCAAGGAAAAGCTGGCGCCTCCCGATGATGATGCGGGCGGCACCGGCGGGGCGCTCGAGGCCGACGAGATCGTTTTCGACGACACCGGGAGGGTCAACAAATCCGGTTCAGAGATCGAAACCGAAGGCGGCAAGGAAATGTCGGACGACGAAATGAGGGCCATCTGGCTGCGCCGGGTGCAGAATGACCCGGCGGAATTTCTCAGGGCCCGCTTTTCCTATCAACTGTATAAAGAACAGCAGGCCGATGCAGGGGGTGGTGATGAACCCGTCGTGGACTGAT
>JAHEFT010000085.1:0-9094 GCA_024640025.1 Chromatiales bacterium | reverse complement strand
GGTGAAATCCGGTTTGAGCCGGCCCGCGCGGATGCCGTTTGGGTCGGCCAGGAGATCGAGCTGAACCTGGAGCTATGGAGCAATGGTTTCAGTTTCGGTGATCAGCTGTTTGTCCTGCCTGAAGTGAAAGGCGGCTACCTGGTGCAGGCGGATTCCACTACCGTGAAGCTGAATGAAAAACGCGGGGACAGCCAGTGGCAGGGCCTGCGTTACAGCCTGCTTTTTTACCCGCAGCGCGAAGGGCGCCTCGAAGTGCCCCCGTTTGACGTGCAGTTCTCGGCCAGTGCCGGTTTTGGAACGGAGCCTGCCCGGTTTGCGTTCCGGACTCCCCCGGTAACGGTTGATGTGCGCCTGCCGCCGGGCGCAGAGCGGTCCGGCCTGCTGGTGACCACAGGCTCGTTCAGCATGGAGGCGTCCTGGACCCCCCAGGTTCCGACGGACGGAGCGCTTGAACTGAAGGTCGGTGATTCCCTGGCGCTGGAAGTGAAACGCCAGGCGGAAGACGTTCCAGGCATGGTGTTCGCACCGCTGCCTGATTTTTCCATCGAGGGTCTGGCGGCGTATCCCGAGGCACCCGTTGTGAAGGACTCGGTCAACCGGGGATCGTTGACCGGCAGCCGGTCCGATTCGATCACCTTTATCTGTGAGCGGGAAGGCCGCTACAGCATTCCGGAACTGCGTTTCCAGTGGTGGGATCCCGGGCGGGAAGTCCTGTCGGAAAAAGTCATTCCAGCACTTGAGCTGGACGTCGCCGCGAATCCCGCTTTTGCCAGCGGACCTTCCGCGCAGGAGAAGTCCGGGTTCAGCTTGAACCCGAAAGCCTTGGGTATGCTGGTAGCGCTTTTGGCGTTGTTGGCCTACCTGGGGTGGTTGGCCAGGCCTTACCTTGAGCCGGAGCTGCGGAAACAGCTGGTGGACGATGTGTTGTCATGGCTAAGAAAGATGTACCGCAAAGTCATCAAGCCGGCAAATGTACTGCCTCCGCTGAATCCGCCCGGGGTCAAATCCATGTCAGGAGCAGCAGGCTCAAAAGGACTATGACAAAGGCCAACTCGCGAAATTCATTCCTGGTTTTGTTCATTTGCCGTACACCTCGCATCGGGTTGAAAATGCGGGGGGCAATCCATGCCCCCCTCCTGCGCACAGGTCGGTAGGAGAGAAAACCGTGTGCGCTTGGGTGTACTTTATGAAATCGGTCTTGCCGGCGCTTGTCCGGACCGGACAGCTTTTTGACTCAACACCTGGTACCAGTTAACGCCCTCGGCGTCTTTCGAAACACTCATTTCGCCGTTTTCCAAAAGGTAATTGAGGTGTGAAACGGCTTCCCCTGCGGCCATGATCAGGTTTTTGTCGGTAATCCTGCTTTTGAACAGCGCCGGGAATACGTCCAGGGCGCGCCGGGGTTCCCGGCAGATTTCCCTGAGCCGGGTGAGGCCGGTCTCGTGTTCCGCGATCAGGGCTTCCAGCCTCAGGTGTGCACCGACAAACGGCTTGCCGTGGGCCGGCAGAACCAGGACGTCAGCCGGCAAAATCTCCCTGAACTTGCGCAGCGAGTCGAACCAGCGGTCCAGCGGATTTGCGGCAGGTTCGGTGGGATAAACGCTGACGTTGGATGAAATGGTCGGCAAAATCTGGTCGCCGGCAATGATCAGGTTCAGCTCGCGGCAATGCAGGCAGGCGTGCTCGGGGGAGTGGCCCCGGCCGACGATCACTTCCCACTCGTGCTCACCGATCCGTACTTTCATTCCTTCGTGCAATTGCCGGTAGGATTCCGGCAGGGGTGATACGACGCGGCCAAAGGCGCCGAAATGCTCCATGTAGCGGTCAAGGTCATCCGCGGCGAACCCGGCGCGGCTGTAAAATCGAAGACCCTCGGGAGGAGCCGGTTTTCCGGTATCGGCCACCAGCACCCGGCACAGCAGGTATTCTTCTCTGGGCATCCACAACTCGACGTCGAATTTACGCGCCAGCCAGCCCGCGCAGCCGGCGTGATCGGGGTGCAGGTGGGTGACGAACACGCGGGTGATGGGCGCATTGTCCAGGTACCTGTCGAAAACGTGTTTCCAGATTTCCCGGGTGGTGTTGGTGAACAGGCCGGTGTCGACGATCGCCCAGCCGTCGTCATCTTCCAGCAACCACACATTGATGTGATCGAGTTGAAAAGGCAGCGGCAGCCGCAGCCACTTGATGCCTGGCGCAATGTCCAGGACCTCCCCTGTTTCGGGCCGGGCGCCGAGCGGATAGACCAGTGCTTCGGGCGCCTGGGTCATGGGATTACACCACCTTCTTTCTCAGCGAAGCCTTGACATGTTGCACCTGCCGGTCTTCAAAACCGGTCAGGATTTCATCGAGTTTTCGGCTGATACTGGTCTGTACACGGATCATCTCGATCTTCGGCCAGGTCGCTTTCTCACCCGTTGCGATCAATTCGATGATTTCGCTTACGGAGCGATAAGCCAGCAGGCGGAACGGATTAAAAAACCGGCTGGGCGGCAGAATGTTGATATCGCCGATATAGTCCTGGTTGATGACGGATTGGGCGATTGTGCTGTAGCGGGAAAGCGCGGGGCTGAGTGACAAGGGCTTTTCCATGGTGGCGGCGCCAACGTTGTACCAGGCGCGTGCCGTCTTGATGCTGGCGTCCTTGATCAGCGAAATCGCGTCCTGTCTCTTTTTGCCGTCGGCGACAAAGGGAATAACGTGCGGATTGGTCTGGCTGACAATGTAATGGTTGACCCCGTACAGCCGTGCCAGGCGCTTGGCCGGCATGTCGTCGCTGACCGATCCGTCCACCCATTTGCGGGTGGGCAGGTAGGCCTGCTTTTCACCCAGGTGGTTCTTCGCCGCCAGCGTAACCGGCGGGTAGACCCCGGGGACAGCGCCGGAGGCCAGGATGGCTTCGCGGATGAATACGTTGGGTGACGTGATAGCGTTTAACAGTCGGGATTTCTGGTGCATTTCCGCCGGCGCGATCGATATGTTCAGCTGACGGCCCGTCCGTTCAAAAGCCTCCTGAAAAGTCAGATCGGGTATCAGGCGCTCAAGGATTTTCTGGATTTCACCGATTTGCATGATTTCCGGCTTCAGTTTTGACAGGCGCCTGAAGAACTGATCTTCCTTCTTGATTTCGTGCACCAGGTACTCCGGATCGAAAATCTTTTCCAGTTCCCCCTTGTTGTGAGTACTCACCAGTGCACCAACGAAGGATCCGCCACTCGATCCCGATAACACGGGGGGCAGCAAGCCCTGTTGGCAAAGCGCCTTGACCACGCCGATGTGAAAATACAACAGCGAGCCGGAACCGCTCATCATGAAAGCCGACTGCCCGAAACAGTGGGATGCGCGGCGGAAAAAATCCAGTTTTTCCTCGAAGCTGATCTCGTCGACTTTCGGGTCGGCCAGGTGTTCCAGCGCAGACACTACTTCGTCGACGTAGTCGGTAATGAGCCGCTTGGTGCCGAACCGGGTCTTTTCGTACAGCGCCGAGCGGCCCATGCCGCCCATGTTGCCGTGAATGCCTTCGTTGAGGCTGAACAAGAGCCCCCGGTTGTCGTGACGGGCCCGCATCGACCTGAGGTGGTCGAGCCGGATCCGGATGGACACGTAGTCATAGTTACGCGAATGGTCGATGTTTCGCCATTGGTCTGCGCCGGTCTTGCCATCGTGCGCGAGAGCGGCCTCTTTCCACTCATCGTAGCTGCTTGCCGTATCCATGGCTTTCCGTAGATTCTTGAGTGAGGCCATTTTAATTTACTTCCTTTTCACTGCGCGGCTTGTACTTCAGCCAATTCGTTTGCGCGCTCGATGACAAACGCCTGGATGGCAAGGGCTTCATCCGGGGTCAGCACCCCGGCAAAAGAAACCATGCCCTTGTCGCGGTACAACCCGCCCAGCACGATGCCCATCCACATCTGGTGTTTTTCCGCTGTCAGGTAGCGCAGGTCAGGCACGACGCCGCCGCCGACAACGCCGTCACCGTGGCACACCATGCAGCGGTCGGCGTAACGTTGTTTGCCCAGTGCGATGGCCTGTGGGTCATCGACCCGGGGAGGAGGATCCAGGGTCTTAACGACCGGCACGAACTCGGGCAGGGTGGCGGATGCACCCAGTTTATAAGTGAGGATCCGGCTGATATTGCTTTGACCGGTTGCCGCGGCGACATCGCCGCCACTCAGCGCCAGGGAGCCGCCCCAGCCGGCCAGGACGGATACATACTGCTCCCCGTCTATCTCGTAAGTGACCGGCGAGGCTACGATTCCGGTCTGCGCGCTGGCGGACCATAAACGCTCACCGGTATCTGCCTTGTAGGCCGCAAAATCACCCACCGAGTTGCCCTGGAAGACCAGGTTTCCAGCCGTCGCCAGCATGCCGCCATTCCAGGGCAGGGCATGCTGATAACGCCACACCTCGCGCCGTTCCACCGGATCCCAGGCGATGATCTGGCCCTTGACCATGGCGAAAAGCTGGGCCTGCATTTCAGGAGTCTGCTCCGGGAACGAGGCATAAAGCGGGTTGACGCCCACATTCCAAAGCCCGGGTGTGAAGTTGAAGTTGTCGTCGGTTCCATAGGCAAAGGGTATGTCCTGTGCCGGAATATAAATCAGGCCGGTCAGAGGGCTGTACGCCATCGGGTGCCAGTTGTGGCCTCCGTAGGGCGCGGGCAGGACCAACGCCGGCCCGTCGACATAGCGGGCGCCCTCGATCTCGACCGGCCGGCCGGTCTCCGGGTCGATGTGGCTGGCCCAGGTCGTCTGTACGTATGGTTCGGCCGAGATCAGTTCGCCGGTCTCGCGGTCGAGCACATAGAAGAAGCCGTTCTTCGGAGCCTGCAGGATGACCTTGCGGGGGCTGCCGTCCAAATCCAGGTCCGCCAGGATCATATGCTGGGTTGCGGTGTAATCCCAGGATTCCGCCGGGGTGGTCTGGTAATGCCAGACGTATTTCCCGGTATCCGGGTTCAGAGCCACGATCGAGGAGAGATACAGGTTGTCGCCGCCTTCCGGGCTCCGAATCTGCTGGTTCCAGGGCGAGCCGTTACCCACGCCGATGTACAGCAGGTTCAGCTCCGGGTCGAAGGCCATTGAATCCCAGACGGTTCCGCCACCGCCGAATTTCCACCATTCGCCGGTCCAGGTTTCGGCTGCGCGCTCCAGGGCCTCGGACTCGAAGGGTTCGGACGGGTCGCCGGGAATCGTGTAAAAACGCCACGCCATCGCCCCGGTTATGGCGTCATACGCGCTGACATAACCCCTGACGCCGTATTCAGCGCCGCCATTGCCGATGATGACCTTCCCCTTGACCACCCGCGGTGCTCCGGTGATGGTGTATGGCTTGGCCGGGTCGGTCGTCTGAACGGACCAGTTGACCGTTCCGTCGTTCGCATCCAGCGAAATCAGGCGGCCGTCGAGCGTGCCGACGAAAACGGAGCCCTGCCAGATGGCCACGCCCCGGTTCACCACGTCACAGCAGGCATGAACGGCCCACTCGGGGGGGACTTCCGGGTTGAATTCCCACAGCAGTTCACCACTCCGGGCATCGAGCGCATAGACCCGGCTCCAGGCGCCGGTGGTGAACATCATGCCGTCGACAACGATGGGCGTGGCTTCGAGGCCGCGGTTGGTATCGAACTGGTAGAACCATGCAAGGCCAAGATCCGCTGCATTGCCGTCGTTGATGCCGGTCAGCGGGCTGAAGCGCTGTTCATCGTAACTGCGTCCATGGCTGAGCCAGTTTCCCGGCTCCTGGTCGGCTGCGATGATCCGCTCGCCGTCAACATCCAGGCGAGGTCCTGCCGCTACCGCGGGCCCGTCTGCTGTTTCCGGGGCAGGCGGGTCCGACCGGTCGCAGCCGGCAACAAGCAACAGGGTACAGATGCAAAGCAAAAACACGGGGCGAACAGGGTAATTCATGACTGAAATCCGGAAATGTGGCTCAACTTCCCATGGTATGGCAAAAGCGGTCATTACAAAAGTCGGGAGTGTGTTTTATGGGTCTTAGCGCCGGTTGGCAGATGAGGAGGATAGGTATTCCAGTTACCGGGTCTTTTGGATTATAGTGAAGGTATTGGTCCAGATTCTAAGAATGTCGATTTTCTGTGATTTTCTTGTTTTTTTTCGCAGGCGTTGTTTGATCCTGTTTTTAGCTGCACTCTTGGGAGTAGTGTAAATGTTGAAAAAATACTGTTTTATTTTGCTGTTTTTTGCTTTTCTGTTACCGGGCGCAGTGTTCGCCGCCTGCGTTGTTGAAGTGATTCCGTTTGACACCGAAGTAGCGGGAGTATGGGAGTCGGACTGCGCGTCCGAGAATCGTGCTGGCGCGTATGCCAAATACTATACCTTTACCCTCTCGAGCAGCACGGAAGTAACCATTGACCTGAAATCGACGAAGGACACCTTTCTGTTTCTGCTCAGTGGCTCACTCCCAACGGGTGCTGTTATCGCCAGCAATGATGACGCCAATCCCCCCGTCGACACCAACTCGCAAATAGTCAGAACTTTAGCCGCGGGCACCTACACGGTCGAGGCGACTACCTTTTCCACCGGGACCACGGGTGCGTTCGTTGTCTCCGTCCGTACTCAAGCGGCACCCCCCGACACCTGTAGCAAATCGATTGACAGCAATTCCGAGGAAGCAGGAACCTGGGTGGCGAGTTGCGTATCCGTGCATCGTGTCGGCTCGTATGCCAAGTATTACACCTTCACGCTGGCGAGCAGCCGGGAAGTGACCATTGACCTGGAATCGCTGAGTGATCCTTACCTCATTCTGCTCAGGGGTTCGGGCTCTTCCGGAGTGATAATTGCCGACGACGATGACAGTGGCGCCGGCGACGACTCGAGAATCGTCAGGGTCCTGCCTGCCGGTACCTACACAATCGAGGCAACAACCTACGAGGCTGACATCACGGGCTCTTTCGTTCTTACCGTGGCGGCCACTTGCAACGATTGTCCGTTTGAAATCAACGCCGGCCTGAACGACGCCTGGTTCAGCCCAGCCACTGCCGGGCAGGGACTCACCATCATTGTTTTCCCGGAGATCGAAGAGATGTGGGTGGCCTGGTTCACCTTTGACACGGAACGCCCGCCGGCGGATGTCACTGCCATGCTGGGAGGTCCCGGCCAACGCTGGCTGACGGCGCAGGGGCCCTACGACGGGGATACAGCCACTCTGACGATCTACGTCACGGAAGGCGGCGTGTTCGACTCTACCCAGCCGGTACCTACAACGGATCCGGACGGGGATGGCACCCTGACGATCGAGTTCGCCGATTGCAACGAAGCTATGGCGACTTACGAGATCACCTCGCTCGACATCTCGGGTGAAATTCCGCTCGAGCGCGTGGTGCTGGACAACGTGCCGCTGTGCGAGATGTTGTCGAATCCCTGAGAAAGTCTGAAACAGGAACGGAAAAGCGGCCCCAAGTTGCAATGACTTGGGGCCGCGAAATACCGCGAAGCCTGCAAGCGCCTTACCGGTCCTTCACCGCAGGATGGGCCTCCTGCAGCAATTAATGTTGATTTTTGAATTATTGTAAGAACTCTGCTAAGTTCAAGGCAATGTGATTGCTTAACCCTCAAACAACACATTCGTTCTTCGGAGCAATGCCATGTTGAAACTACGTTCCAGGTCCTTTCTATCCTTTTTTCTTTTGACCTTCCCCGTGGCAGTTTTTGCTGCAACCCATGATGTCGCGGTTATGGATAATTTTTTCTCGCCCAATGACCTCACCATCAATGTAGGTGATACGGTGCGCTGGACCAATCCGCCCAGCGGCAATCCTCATGACGTTACAGCCGATAATTTCACATGGGCCTCCGAAACCAGTACAGAATTCATCTTTTCAAAGACTTTCGATACGGTTGAGGAAATCCTGTATCACTGCACTGTGCATAGTGCGCCGGGCGGGAATCGTGATCTCCGAATGAACGGGCGAATAACCGTTGAAGGGGTCTCCACACCCCCCTTCCTGATCAATGACGCGTTGAGCGATGCATGGTATTTCCCGGAAACCACTGGACAAGGCTTCCTCATCATTGTTTGGGAAACCAGGAAGTTGGTGTTCCTCGCCTGGTATACCTACGACACGGAACGTCCGCCGGAAGATGTCTCTGCGGTTCTGGGTGAACCCGGACACCGCTGGCTCACCGCGCTGGGTCCTTACGAGGGCGATACTGCCCTGATGGACGTGTTCCTGTCACAAGGAATGATCTTTGATTCGGCTGAGCCCCCGGTTGACACGCAAGCTTATGAGGGCGCAACCATAGAAGTCGTCTGGACGAACTGCAACGAAGCTGTCGTGACCTATGATATTCCCACCTTGGGGCTTTCTGGTGAAATACCCGTTGAGCGCAGTGTGCTGGATCATGTGGCGGCCTGTGAGGCAGCCCAGCCACAGTAATTAAAGTGCGCAACAGGGGCGCGGTAGCTTTGGCGAGCGATCCGTACACCAACTTCAACACCGGAACGGTAGGCGTTCGCGCCATGCTGCCGATTGATCTGGCGGTACGTCATGCGGTGAGGTTTGCCGTTAGAACGCCGTAAAGACTTCCAGGGGACTCCCCCTGTTAAGCAGGCCCACCGGCTATTTCTTGCCCACCCCTTGCCCACCAATGTAAAAACGGCCCCTTGTCAAAATGACCTGGAGCCGTGAATTGATTCGGGAAATCAATCCTTTAAATGGTCGGGGTGAGAGGATTCGAACCTCCGGCCCCTGCCTCCCGAAGGCGTTTTCATATTCTTTTCATTCAATCACATACCATTGTAACTAATTGTATTATAACGTTTGGTGTCTGTTAGTGTCGGTTAATATCTTTTTAGGCTATAATCATATACACCATGAGAACACCATATAGGCAGCAGCCATGCCCAAATTATCAGCGACCAGAATCACCGATAAAACAGTCAAGAACGCCAAGCCGCGAGACATCACATATGACATTCGTGATGCGATACTTCGCGGATTCAGTCTTAAAGTCCAACCAAGCGGCAGCAAAGCATTTTATGCAGAATGGGCCAGGGGCAAGCGTAGTCGCATAGGTGATGCGGCCCTAGTCACAGTCACCAGGGCGCGAGAGATTGCAGAACAGCGGATTGCAGA
>JAHEFT010000084.1 GCA_024640025.1 Chromatiales bacterium | reverse complement strand
GCTTCACCGATTAACTGCATGCTGGATATTCTCCTGTTGCAAAACGCCCGGTGCGGGCCGGGCGTCGAAGAGTTAATCGATTAATTATATCTTGGACGGGGTTTTATTGAAATCGCTGTCTATGTTTATTCAACGGATGAACACCTGCTGACCGTCAACCCAGGTTTCGGTTACGCGGACTTCCGGAATTTCAGAAGCAGGGATCTGCATGATGTCCCTGTCCAGAACGATAAAATCGGCTCGCTTGCCGGGCTCCAGCGAGCCCGTCTGCTGCTCCATGAACCCTGCGTAAGCTGCATCGATTGTGAAGGCCCTGATCGCGTCCTCACGGCTGATCCGCTCACCGGGCAACCAACCGCCTTCAGGCCAGCCCTCTGCATCCTGCCGGGTCACCGCGGCGTAGATACCGAGCATCGGATTGACCTCCTCCACTGGAAAATCCGAGCCAAAGGCGAGTCGTGCTCCACTGTCGAGAAGGCTTTGCCAGGCGTATGCCCCGGCCAGGCGAGCCGCGCCTAGGCGCTCACCGGCCCAGTACATGTCGCTGGTGGCATGCGTGGGTTGCATCGCAGCAATTACGCCCAGGTCTGCAAATCGATGTATGTCGGCAACATTCAAAATCTGCGAATGTTCGATGCGATGCCGCCCCGGATTATCCGGAAAATCGGCCAGCGCCTGTTCATAGGCGTCGAGCACCTGGCGGTTGGCGCCATCTCCGATCGCATGGACGCCCGCCTGCAATCCGCAGGAAAAAATCCGGCGCAGCGCGGCCTCCATTTTATCCTTGCCGGTAAACATCAATCCCTGATTGCCGGGATCATCGCTGTAGTCTTCCAGCAGCGCAGCTCCGCGACTGCCCAGTGCGCCGTCGGCATACAACTTTACGGCGCGCATTTCGAGCCGGCCGGACGGATCGCTCAGGGGACCCTGCTCACACAGCCATTCGGTCGTTTCATTCATGCCATCCGCCATCGCGTAAACGCGGACAGGAAACGCACCTTCGGAAATCTTCCGCTGATACAGGCGGATGACAGCCCGGTCAATGCCGGGATCATGCACGCCGGTGAGTCCGAGGCTGACCAGGTTGGAAGTCGCCATGTCCAGCGCCGTATCGATCAACTCAGAAGAAGTTTCCGGTACCGCCTGCTGGACATACCCCATCGCGCCGTCAATGAAAATTCCCGTGGGCTCACCCTGGGCATCCCGGTGGATGAAGCCGCCTTCCCGCTGCCAGTCTCCGGACAGGTCCGTGTCCGCCTGGGCAATGGCCAGGCTGTTGGCCCAGGCAGCGTGGCCATCGATACGTCTCAACCATACCGGTCTGTCCGGAAATTCCTGATCCAGGTCTGCGCGGTCCGGAAACACCTGCTGCGGCCAGTCGTTCTGGTCCCAACCCTGTCCGAGCAGCCATTCACCTTCGGGCAGGCCGTCCGCAAAATCCTGCAATCGCTTCAGCACTTCTTCCTTGCTGCGCGTGCCGGAAAGGTTGGCCTGGGTGAAAGACAGGGCCAACCCGTACAAATGTCCATGAGAGTCGATCAGTCCCGGCAATACGGTCTTACCGCCCATGTCGACATTTTTCGCATCGCCGAATAGCCCGGCCATCGGCTCACCGTCCCCGATCGCGAGGATTTCACCGCTAGCGCTGAAGGCCAGCGATCCCGCCTCGACCACCGTGTTGCCCGCATCAAAGGTATAGATTCGCGCGTTGCTGATCAGGGTTACAGCCCGCTCATTCGTGCTGTCATCCACCTGAGCGACTGGCGCTTCCGTTTCTACGCAGGCGGCGAGCAGCGCACAGCAGGCCATAACTTGAAGACGAACAGCCCAGTTTTTGAGACACTCTTTCATCGCAACATCCAATGCGTTTTTCACCGGTGGAGTTTATCATCACCGGATGGACCCGATGGCAGAACATGTCTACACCCCCACAGAACTGAACCGGGAAGTGAAACTTCACCTGGAGACCGGCTTTCCGGGGATCCTTCTGGAAGCCGAGATTTCCAATCTTGCGCGTCCGGCTTCCGGACACTTGTACTTCACCCTGAAGGACGACCGCGCGCAGATTCGATGCGCCATGTTCCGTTCTGCCGCCGGCCGGATCGGAATCAGGCCGGAAAACGGCATGAGCGTCATTGCCAGGGGAAGAATCAGCCTGTACGAACCGCGCGGCGACTACCAGTTCATCGTCGAAGGCCTGCGGGACGCCGGCGAAGGCCTGCTGCAGCGCCAGTTCGATGAGCTGAAAAAGAAACTGGAAGCCGAGGGGCTGTTCGATCCCGCTCACAAGCGGAAACTTCCGGCCTATCCAACCCGGATCGGGCTGATCACATCATCCAGCGGCGCAGCGGTCCGGGATCTGCTGCATGTCCTGCAGCGGCGCTGGCCGGTGGCGGCGATACGACTCTACCCGGTCACGGTCCAGGGTACCGAAGCGCCTGGAGAAATTTGCCAGGCCATCGAGGCCGCCAATGAACACCGCTGGGCGGATACTCTGATCATCGGCCGCGGTGGCGGGTCACTGGAAGACCTGGTGGCGTTCAACGACGAAACCGTGGCCCGTGCCGTGTTCGGTTCGGGCATTCCCGTGATATCTGCGGTGGGCCACGAGACCGATTTCAGCATCTGTGATTTCGTCGCTGACCTGAGGGCGCCCACACCTTCGGCTGCTGCCGAACTTGCGACGCCGGACCAGTCGATACTCAAAGCCGAATTTTTACGTAGCCGCCGGCAGTTGCAACGTCGGATCCTTGACCGCCTGCATCGTGACACCCAGGGTCTGGATCACGCCGCCCACCGCTTGCAGCAACAGCACCCGATTACCCGCCTCAACGAACAGTCACAGCGTATAGAGTCGTTGCAAGCGACACTGCAAAGAACCATGAAGCGGTCGCTGACCGATCGTTCACTGCGGCTGGAAAACCAGGCAAAACGCCTGCAAGCCGTCAAGCCTGACCGCAGGATCGTTGAACTTTCCACGCAAATCAACGTCGCCCTGCGCTCACTGCATCAATCGATGCGCTCCAGGGTACGTTCCAAACATGAAAAACTGGCTGAACTGGCCCGCACGCTGAATGCAGTCAGCCCGCTGGAAACTCTGGGACGCGGTTACGCCATCGTGACCAGCACTGAGTCCGGGCAGATCGTTTCCAGTATCTCCCGCCTGAATCCGGGCGACCGTGTCGTGACCCGGCTCAAAGACGGTGAATTCGACAGCAAGGTGGAAGAGATCAAGTCGCGAAAAAAATAAATCGGGCGCATGAATTGCCCCATTCAAACAGCGCTGCGGTATTCTCGCTTATTGTTCGGTGCTGGCCATAGCAAATTTCAACGCGACATCTCCGTACCAGAGCGATTGACTGGCGGAGGCTACCAGCCGCAACCGGTCTTGAGCCGGGTCGGAACTCGACAGGACGGTGGCCCAGACCAGGCCGTCTTCACTGGCCGCCAGCATGTCGGTTGGCAACGGGCGGTTCGTCTCTTTCTGATCCACGGCGATCACCACCCCGTCGAGGGGAAACTCCGAGTTCAGGGTTAACTGAAGCTGTCCTTCGCCGATCCACTCGGGAACCAGCAACAGTTCGAAATCGCCATTTTTCAATCCGCAGGCGCCGCTCTCATAACGGCAATTGGGTTTTTCAATCAACTGGTAACTCTGCCCGTCCTCGGCCGCATGAGGTTTCTCACCCACAAAAAAATCAATCGCGTAATAGGCCATCACCGCCAGCAGCGGTGCCACGAGAGAAGCAGTGAGTACGTGCTTGTTCTTAAAAAAACTCATTTTTCATTTCCAAAAATAGGCGCCAGGATTAAGGCTGGCTGGCGGATGGTGACAGAATACGTCTTTTCCCGGGACAAAGTCACTGAATCCTGTTGTTCCGTATTGTCCGGCGGGGTACGATTCGCGCTCGCCTAAACATCGGAACCCCCATGAAACTGTCTCTGCTCCTGGCCGCTCTCCTGCTCCCCGTCTTAGCCCTGGCTCAGCAAGACTCCACCACCGACCACGCTGCAAAGACCCTTGATATCTACCGCACCATTGTCGGGATGGATACGTCGAAAACCATGGGCAATACGCCCGCGATGGCCCGATACCTGGCCGACGAACTGTTGGCCGCCGGCTTTCTTCCGGGGAATGTTGAAGTCATCCCGGTAGACAACACGGCCGCCCTGGTGGCACGTTACCGCGGCAACGGCTCGTCCGGCAAAAAGCCCATTCTCTTTCTCGCCCACATGGACGTCGTCGAGGCCAATGCCGCGGACTGGGTACGGCCGCCCTTCGAGCTGACCGAGGATGAAACCAACTTCTACGGACGCGGCACCGAGGACAACAAGTTTGGTGTCGCCCAACTGACTTCCACCTTCATTCGTCTGAAACTGGAAGGGTTTGTTCCCAACCGTGACCTCATCCTGGTGTTTACCGGGGACGAGGAAAGCGACATGGTCACCACGCGCATGCTGGCCTATGAGCGGCCGGACCTCGCGGAAGCGGAATTTGCCCTGAATTCCGATGCGGGCGGCGGTGATCTCAATGCCGCGGGTGAAGCCATCCTCTACAACATCCAGGCCGCGGAAAAGACCTATGCTACCTGGGATCTCACCGTTCATAATCCTGGTGGACACAGTTCGCGGCCACGCCCTGACAACGCCATTTATGACCTGGCTGACGTCATCAAACGGATCCAGGCATACCGGTTTCCAGTCCGGTACAACGACATGACCCGCGCCTATTTTGAAGAAACCGGCAACCAGCTCGGGGGCGAACTGGGAGACGCGATGTTGCGTTTTGCGCGTAACCCCGAGGACCAGGGTGCCGCGGACCGGCTGGCCATAGAATCCTCCTACGTGGGAACCACGCGCACGACCTGCGTGGTCACCATGCTGCAAGCCGGTCACGCCGAGAATGCGCTGCCACAATCCGCCACCGCGACCGTCAACTGCCGCATTTTCCCCGGCGTTTCCGTCAGCGAAGTCGAACAGGCGCTGCGCGAAGTGGCCGGAAATGACCAAGTCGAATTCATGATCCTCGATGACCCGACCGAAAGTCCGGTCTCCGAACTGCGTGAGGATGTAGCGAATGCTGTCGGAATGGCCGTACATGCCCGCTATCCGGACGTCAAGCTCATCCCCATCATGGAGTCCGGCGGCACCGACGGGATGTACTTTCGTAAGGCGGGTGTACCCACCTGGGGCGTAAGCGCCACTTTCATGCAACCGGATGAAAAGTACGCCCACGGCCTGGATGAACGGGTTCCGGTCAAGGCTTTTTACGACGCCCTGGACCACTGGTCCATCATCATCAGGGAACTTGCCGGCCAGTAATGGATTTGCCGCATTAAGCGGCGAATCGTTCCGGGTTTTAACCCTTTTCTGCGCTTCCGTGCGTTTTTAACCTTAATTCGGCAAAAAGCCGTGGTAGTCTCAAAACATGCAGGAGCGCACCGACGAAGACCTGATGACAGCCTACGCGCAAGGGAATATTGAAGCCTTCGAGCTTCTCTACAACCGGCACCGCGGGCCGCTTTACCGCTATGTGTTACGCCAGGTCGGCGACCCCGCAACAGCCAACGACCTGTACCAGGGCAGCTGGGAGAAAATCATCAAGGCACGGCGCAGGTACACCGCCTCCGCCCCGTTTCAGGCCTGGATGTTCCGGATCGCACATAATCACGTGATGGACTACTTCAGGCGGGTGCGGCCGGAGAGGGAATTGGCGGCTGATCACACCCAGGCTTCCGGCCCTGGTCCTGAAGAGCAGTTACAGCGCGAAAAGCAAATCGCCGGTCTGCGCGACGCCATCGACCGCCTTCCTGCAGATCAAAAAGACACCCTGCTGCTGAAACTCGATGCCGGCCTGGACATCCAGACCATTGCAGACATCACGGGAACGAACCGGGAGGCTGTCAAAAGCCGTCTTCGTTATGCGGTCGCCAAACTGAAACAAGCGCTCACGGAAGAAACCGGGGGGATAGCCGATGACCACTGATCCCCGCAATCGACAGCCTGAGCAGGCCTATGAGCAGGACCTGGAAGCACTGCGCTCGGCATGGGACCGCCTGGAAAAAGCCGAACCACCGGACTTGACTAACCAGGCCGTCCTGAGCCTTGCGAAGCGCGAACTGGAAGCGCAGGGCCGCGCTTTCCGCAAACGGCGGTCGTTCAAATGGCTGGGCGCATTCGCCACGGCAACCATCGTAGTGTTGGCTCTCACGCTGACGATTGAGCAGGAACAGCATTCCCCCGTGCCAGCCATCGAGGAAGCTGATGGCATCAGGCTTGACCGCGTCAAGGAGTTTGCTGATGAGGCCGAGGCGCCGGCCGACACTGCAGCGGTCAAAGCCGGGCGGGAAAATCTGTCAAAACACGTTCCCCGACAAAACGTGGCAAGTGCTCCGGCGGCCGAAATGAAGATGGCCGATGCCGATGCCCTGCCTGAATCTGCTGAAAATGAGCTGCCAGGCGCAGAAGACTGGATAGAGCAATTGCTTCTTTTAAAAGAAAGCGGCCAGGATGCCAGCCTGGCTGAAGAACTGGCCGCTTTCCGCGCCGCTTACCCGGACTATGTCCTGCCGCCCGGACTGGACGATTGAGTTCGATGCGGACACTGGCCGGCCCGGCAACCATGGAAATCGAGATCAAGCGCAGTCGTTTTATCGCTCACGCGGCCCGCGTCGATTGCCTGGAAGAAACACTGGCCTTTTACGAGTCGGTCGCCGATCCATCGGCCACGCATAATTGCTGGGCCTGGCGGCTTGATCACCTGTACAGGTTCAACGACGACGGAGAGCCGGCCAGCACCGCCGGCAGGCCTATCCTGTCGGCTATCGAGGGAAAAGGGCTGGACCACGTTATGGTCGTGGTCACCCGGCATTTCGGAGGCACCAAGCTGGGGGTCGGGGGCCTGATAAGAGCCTATTCCGGCAGCGCCTCCAAATGCCTCGACCAGGCGGGCGTTCTCGAAGTACAGGCGCGGGCGGAGTGTTCCATTCAGGCCGGTTTCGGCTGGACCGGCCAGGTCTACGCAGCTCTGGAAGCCTGCAATGCTGAAAAACTCGCCGAACATTACACTGACGGCGGTATTGTGATCCACGTTGATATTGCCGAAATGATGGTCGAGCAGTTGGAAACCATGCTCAGGGAAACCACCCGTGGTGAGGTAACGGTCAGGTTATCAGGTTGAACGCCACACCTGGCAGCGAGGCGGCGTAATCCGCGCCCATCAGCAGCGAGGGGGTGTAAAAGCCGCCTTCCACATCGTTGGCCAAAAGAAATTCGACAATCCCCAGGCTGGCTGTAACGGTCAGGTCGTAGCCGTTTGGAGTGGTCATGGTGGCCTGGACCTTGCGCCCGTCCGCTGAACGGACCTGGCCCCAAAGCTGTGAATTGCTGTCCTTCCGGGTTTTGTCGCTGGGGCCCCTGACTTTTTTTGCTATTCGCTTTTTCAGGAAGGCCTGAACCGGACCAAGACCCAACAGCCCTTGAATCCACCTCATACGCCGCAGGTTCGCGATCGTTGACGGCGGTAAGGCCATATACACTTCGATATCCGGAACACCCGTGCTGACGTAAGCCGTATAGACATCGCCCCAGGGAATCGTGACGCCCAGCCTGTCGGCATGGGCAAAGGGAATGGTGCGGGTCTTCCACGCCAGCGGCACCCTTTTCAACTTGCCGTTTCGCCGGATACGGCCGCCGTTTTTCAATCCTTCCGCGCTGGTCTTCGCCGTTCCGGGGCTGGGACCTCCACCCGCTTCGAAAGCCAGTTGTAATTTCGTTGCCGCCGGCAAGGCGTTGACCAGACTGGCTGCCAGGCAATCGCTTGGAACCACGTCAAAACCAGAGCCTGGCAGTAACACCACGTCCGCTCGCCGGGCTCGCTCATGCAACTGGTGGATACCGGCGAAAACGTCGATTTCGCCGGTAATGTCGAGGTAGTGGACTCCTTCCTCCAGGCAGGCTTCCGCCATCGGTTGGCTGGTCACAGAGAAAGGGCCGGCACAATGCAACACCAGTTTCATCCCCGACAGGGCCTGGCGAATCGAGCTGGGCTCATCCAGACTGAAAACACGGTATTCCAGGCCCAGCTCTGCCGCAAGTTGCTTGATGGCAGGCTCGTTCCTTCCACCCAGCACAGGCTTCAGACCGCGCTTAGTCGCCTCCCTGGCAGCAAGTGTCCCGGTATACCCGTTGGCACCGTAGATCATCCAGTTCATGACTTTCCTAGAAAAGGCTGCCCTGTTGACGGGTATCGACCGGCCTGGACTCCGGCGCTGATTTGGCCTTCTTCTTTGCAGGCGAGGATTCTGCCGGCGCCGTCCCAGACGATGATTCGGCGGTCTCCTTACCGGGCGATGATTTAACCAAGGGAGCCCTGGTGCTCTTGTTTACACCGGGGGCAACGGTGGCCTCGCGAGCCGCTGCCTCGTCAACAACTGCGATGTCGGGAGAAGCCATGTTTGACTTCAGAATCAGGGAAAGGAGCCTACCCACGGTACATTGCGACTCCAGGCTGTGCCGCAAGGCCTTCCGGTTGTTGATCCGGTAACGGTTACACCGCCCCTGCTTGGATACGGTCAGAAAACCCGCTTCCTGGAGATCACGGACAATTTTCTGCACCGCCCGCTCTGTAATGCCTACTTCAACCGCCACGTCCCGCAGTCGTGACTCCCTGTTTTTTGCCAGGCATACCAGCACGTGTCCGTAGTTGCTGAAAAAGGTCCAGTCGCCCATCATGTGCCCTCGATGTAGGATAGCTGGCGAAATTTGCGGATATCACTTAATGAAGAATTATAATTCGTGTTTATGATTTCTACAAATCATGTGTACAGGGTATAAATGAACAGGGCCGTGGTTGCGTTGAATCAGATCACGGCCGCCAGTTCCGATCCCTGCTTGATCGCACGCTTGGCGTCGAGTTCTGCGGCAACGTCGGCGCCCCCGATCAGGTGAACCTTCATTCCTGCGGCGGCTAGCGGCGCCTGCAAATCCCGTCGCGGTCTTTGCCCGGCGCAGATGATCACGTTATCGACCTCCAGCAACATTTCGTCTCCATCCTGCTCAATATGCAGACCGAACTCGTCGATGCGCCTGTAATTGACGCCGGCAAGCATCTTGACACCGCGTTTGCGCAGGCTGAGCCGGTGCACCCAACCGGTCGTTTTGCCGAGCCCTTTTCCGGGTTTGCTGGCCTTGCGCTGAAGCAGCCAGATTTCTCTCCTGAGCGGATCGGGCTCAGCCGCCACGTCCTTGACACCGCCCCTCGCCTCGAGGCTCATGTCGATCCCCCATTGCCGCGAAAACTCCTCGGGAGTTGGAAATTCCGGCCCGTTGTGTGATTCATGCCCCAGGAATTCAGCAACGTCGAAACCGATCCCACCTGCGCCGATGATGGCCACCCTGTTACCCACCGGAGCATCCCCCTTCAGCACATCGACATAGCTCAACACGTTCTCGTGTTCGATTCCTTCGATATCAGGGGTTCTTGGGGACACCCCGGTGGCGAGAACGACTTCGTCAAACGCCTTCAGCATTTCAGCATCCGCCGACACACCCAGCCGCACTTCGACGCCTTTGACCTCCAACTGACGGCCAAAATAATTCAGTGCTTCGTAAAACTCCTCTTTGCCCGGAATCCGTTTGGCCATGTTGAACTGCCCGCCGATCCGGTCCGCAGAATCAAACAGAATGACCTTGTGGCCGCGTTCCGCGGCGACACAGGAAAACGCCAGGCCGGCAGGACCCGCGCCCACAACAGCGATCGATTTCGCTTGCACGGTTGGATGGTAGTTCAGTTCAGTCTCGTGGCAGGCGCGCGGGTTGAGCAGGCAGGAGGCTGTCTGGCGGCTGAACGTATGGTCCAGGCATGCCTGGTTACAGGCAATACAGACATTGATTTCGTCGGCCCTGCCGGTTTCCGCTTTCCTGACGAATTCAGCATCGGCCAATAACGGCCGGGCCATGGAGACCATGTCCGCGTCCCCTTCGGCCAGAACTTTCTCGGCGACCGCGGGCGTATTGATCCTGTTGGTCGTTACCAGCGGGATTGCGACCTCACCCTTCAGTTTTCGGGTGACCCATGAGAAACCGGCCCGCGGCACCATCGTGGCGATGGTGGGAATACGGGCTTCGTGCCAGCCGATACCGGTATTGATGATGGTCGCGCCGGCTTTTTCCACCGCCTTCGCCTGGGCCACGACTTCATCCCAGGTATTGCCGTCCGGCACCAGGTCGAGCATCGAGAGCCGGTAGATGATGATGAAGTTTTCGCCAACCGCTTCCCGGATACGCCGGACGATTTCAACGGCGATACGAAACCGGCCGTCCGCCGCTCCGCCCCATTCGTCCTTGCGCTTGTTGACCCGGGGTGTGGTGAACTCATTGATGAAGTACCCTTCAGAGCCCATCACCTCTACCCCGTCGTAACCCGCCTTTTTCGCCAGCCTGGCGGCACGGACAAACCCGCGGATTTCCCGCCGGACGCCCGATCTGGAAAGGGCTTTGGGTTTGAAGGGCGTGATGGGAGACTGGATCGCGCTCGGTGCAACCGACAGGGGGTGATAGCCGTAACGCCCGGCATGAAGTATCTGCATGCAGATACGCCCGCCTTCTGCGTGAACCGCCTGCGTCACTTTGCGGTGCAGCCTTACCTGCCACGGAAACATCATCGACGATGCGAATGGCGCGAGCCAGCCGCGAATCGTCGGCGCCATGCCGCCGGTAACGATCAGGCCGACGCCTCCCGCGGCGCGCTCGGCGAAATAGGCCGCCAGTTTTGGATAATCTTTCGCCCGGTCTTCCAGGCCGGTATGCATGGAGCCCATCAGGACCCGGTTTTTCAGGGTCGTGAATCCGAGATCCAGCGGTGCCAGTAGATGAGGATAGTTTTGTGTCATGACCGTGATTCTTGTTCAGCAAGTGTGGTTACCAGCGCGCGCACCAGGGCACGCACCCTGGACATGGGTTCTTTGAGGGTCTCCGCGATGTCTTCTTCGGATATTGTGTCGCCGCCAATTCCTGCCCCCCAGTTGGAAACCACTGCAATACCGGCAAAATCCAGGCCCAGTTCGCGCGCCAGCCCCGCTTCCGGAAGCGAGGTCATGCCGGCCATATGACAGCCGTCGCGCCGGGCCTTTTCGACCTCGGCGGCGCTTTCCAGGCGGGGACCCTGGAAGACGCCGATACAGCCTCCATCAACCATATCGATCGAC
>JAHEFT010000152.1 GCA_024640025.1 Chromatiales bacterium | reverse complement strand
AGTTTCTAGCAACATCTACAGGCTTTAACCCCTATGATTTTAATGATATCGACGAACCGATTCCTCTCTTGCGAGATTTGGACGGGTTGCCACCCAAACTCCGCGACGTACGCAGAATATCGCTTCGTCAGGCGATGACTCTCGAATCAGTTGAGGAAAGCAGCCGGAAGCTTCTCGCGATTATCGACTCGCATTCGCATAATTGAATGGCCGCTTCTGGCCGATAGCCGAACGCACCACCGACCAGGAGTGGACCCACGTTTGTTCTGCTTACCGCCTAAAACCAGTCATTGGCTCGCCCAAGGGGCTAAGGGCTGCTTACGACCCAAAACGGAACTACAGCACCTATGTCATCAGGGATTCAGGCCCTCAGGGGCTCCCTAACGTCTCACATAAGGCCACGTTGTCTGGCGTTATACGCTCGATCGGAATTTCGCCAGAGATGCCGAGCGAGGTGATTTCGTAATTCACCAGGCCCTCGGTGCAATCTGCAAACTCGAGCGTCATGGTGCCATAACCGCCCAGGTCTGTTGTAGCGGTTGGCTTCGCAGCGTCGAACACGCCACCTTCAGTCAAGAAAATGGTCAGGTTTGCCGTATCCCCGTCATAGGTCCCTTGCGCGGTCAGCCACCGATGTCCAGGCTCTCCAAGAAATGCAGTTACATCCTCTGGCGGGCGCTCGGTATCAAAGGTGAACCAGGCCAGGAAAACCTCCTTGCGGACCGGAAAAACTGTGATGAGGAACCCCTGACCATCGGTGGCGGGGTTGTACCAGGCGTCGTTGAGACCGGGGTTGATTTGCATTGTGGAAATCACCTCGAATATCTGGATTCGTTCGTTGAGATTGTCGACAACGATGATTCGATCTTTACTGTCCATGGCCACCCCGAGTGGGCGATTAAATTCGCCGGGATCAGACCCAAGCTTGCCAAACGCCCAGCAGTCTCCCTGCCGGTCACAGACCTGAACTCGGTGATTGTCGCGGTCGGCAATGATGATGCTTTCCTTGCTGTTCAGCGCGACTTCTACTGGCCCAATGAATTGTCCGAGTTCAGACCCGAGGCTACCGAAGACGTCGCAGTTTCCTTGCTCGTCGCAAAGTTGCACGCGGTGATTGTATCTATCGGTCACGATAATCGTGTCCTCACTGTCCACGACAATTGCCCGGGGCCAGTCAAATTCTCCGGGTGCGGTTCCCTTGCTTCCGAAAGCAGTGCATTGACCTGTTTCAGAACATGTTTGGACGCGATAATTCTCTTCATCAGCCACAAGAATACGCCCCAGGTTGTCTATCGCGACATCTCCGGGCGCATGGAATTGACCCAGTGCACTCCCGGCACTGCCAAACATGCTTATCCAGTTTCCCTTGCTATCAAAAATCTGGACACGGTTGGTGTGGGTATCAACTGTGTAAATACGGTCCTTGCTGTCTACGGCGACGCCATGGGGGTTTATGAATTCACCCGCGGCACGCCCCCAACTGCCAAAAGCCTCGCAGTTCCCATCGTGGTCGCATATCTGTATGCGGCTGTTTCCGGCATCGGCGATAATGATCTGATCCTGGCTGTTGACAATTATCCCCAGCGGGAAACGGAATTGGCCAGGGTCGGTACCCAGACCACCAAACATGCTCACCAGTTTGACCCCAGGACCCTGCCCGGCAAGTGCGAATGGTGCCGCGCACCAAAAAAATAAGAAGGAAAGGATTTGCAATAGCAAGGATAAACTGTGCTGTTGGTCACTCATGTTGCACCTTCTCTTCCAGGATGTGAATGCAATCCGTCTGCCTCCAATTTCCCATACAAGTGTATCATCGAAGAAAAATGGACAAGAGCCCCTCGAGTTGGATAAATGTCCACTCGGTGTATAGCGGCTTCTGGCCGAAAGCCGAACTCATCACGGCTAGGGTTCAGGCCCATTCTAGTTCTGCTTACCGCCTGGAAGCGGTCATTGGCTCGGACAGGGTACTGAGGACTGCTTACGACCCAGAGCAGAAATCAGACTTCCCAACGGTAAGGGGAGAGCCGAAGGAGACTATGGAGTTCCACTCGGTGCTTTTGACGTTGTTCATGGTGCTAGCTCTCTCCTGATGCTGGTGTCCGGCCTGTGGCTTGGGAAATACGCTCGTCGGCGGCAAAATCGTGGGATGCGACAATGGTCAGACCCGGAAGTCGCTGCTTCAGACGGCGCACCTTGGCGAATGAGGCGAGAAGCGTTTCTCCTTCACCCGTGCCGGGCACGATGTCCTGTTCGAGCAAATTCGCCTCATAGGTGAGATCCCCGACGAGAAGGATTGGGTCCCACCCGTGCCGCCGGATCAGCATGGACATCGAGCCTGCCGTATGCCCCGGCGTGGGCAGCAGGATCATGGAACCGTCGCCCGCAAGGTCGTGAATGCCCTCAAAGCCCTCGAAAATGGGGTCGTCGGTGGGCTCGAACGTGATCTGCCGCCATTTCGCAGACGGGATTTCGATGTGCTGCCTAAGGATCCACTCGCGCTCCGGGTGCGGGTCCGATAGGATTGCCCACTCTCGTGCGCTGACGAGCAGGTCGGCCTGCGGGACCTGCGCGATGCCACCGACATGGTCGAAATGCAGGTGCGAGACCACCGCCATCCGAATGTCACTGGCAGCAACGCCTGCCTTGTCCAGGACTTGGTCGATGCGATCAGATTCACTCACGTACAGGTGAAAGATTCGCGGCAGCAGAAAGCGCCCAATCGCCTGTTCGATGTACCGGCTGTCGGAGAGGATTGCCGGGTCGATCCCGGTATCGAACAGTACCCACCCATTGCGGTGCCCGATCAGGAAGCACTGCAAGGGCAACGGCACCCAGCTTCTCCCGAAGAAGACCCACCAAAGCTGAGGTCGATTGCTGCCGTAGCGGTGTTCCTTATGCTGCTCCGCGCGCCCGCATTTCAGAACCCGAACCGATGCAATCGGGTGATCCGCATGAAAAGGCGTTTCGAATGTGGAATTTCGAGTATCGGCCAAGAGAATCTTCGTCCAGAGTTTCTCGTCAAAAAACAAACCCTTCCGGGCCACCCATTCGCGCAACTGAACTTTCGCATTCAGGCTAGCATCCCAGATGTCCCGCCTCTTTGACATGCCTCAAGGACGTCCCGATGGGTAGCGAGACCAGCGCGATCCGATCGAGCCGAACCTGCTCCGACCGGCCCGCGATCTCGAAGCACTGCAGATCAGGCTCGTCGAAGGCCCGGATCACCTCCGGCCGCAGACCAGTAAAGCGGAGCCTTGGGGTCATAGCCAGGTGCCATAGTCGTATTAACTTGTTGAATACAGGAAAACAAACTCATTGCCCGCACATTTTTTTGCAATGGTTTACTTCGGCCTGTAGTGGACGAAAACGACGAATAATGAATGTCCGCTTCTGGCCGATAGCCGAACTCATCATGGACCAGGAGCGGCCCCACGTTTGTTCTGCTTACAGTGTCTATGCGGCGATCGTTTCCTCGGCGCGGTGATGACCGGCCCGTCGCTCGCCGCGCACCTGTTGCGCGAGAGTAATGCCCGGATCTTCGTGCCTGGATGAGGCCCACCTGGCTGCACAAGAAATTGGAGTCTTAAAAAATCCCCGGCCGCCTCTTTTCCTGCTGGCGGACGCCCGCTACTCGTAGCGCAGCGCCTGTATCGGATTTCGCTGCGCTATTCTGATCGCGTGCCCGGCGACTGTTCCCCAGGCGAACAATACGCCGAAAACTCCGGCGCCCAGCATGATGACAGCGGCCTGGCTCGATCCGATTCGTTCCGCGAAAAATGTCAGGTAAGCTGCAGAGGCGAAATACGCAAGCGGCAATGCGACCAGCAGCGCCCACAATACGGGCTTTGTGAACTGCCAAACAAGCAAGCGCGCGATCTGCATTGACCCCGCGCCGAGGACCTTGCGCACACCGATTTCCTTGGTTCTCTGCGCGGCCATAAACGCGGCGAGTCCAAAAAGGCCAATCAACGCGAGTATCAGGGCCAGACCCGCAAAACCTGCAAGCGTCATATTCATGGCGCGGAAAATCTTGAAAACCTCTTCAAACGTTTCATCCAGAAAACGCCCCTGCATGGGATACTCTGGAATCACGTCCTTCCAGACTTTTTCGATAGAGGCCACCGTGCTTAGCATATTGCCGCGAATACGAATCGAAGCGACCCAATGATTTGTTGGGTCGTAATAGAACATAAAGGGATGAATGTCGTTATGGAGACCAACAATATTCTGCGAAGGTACGACACCCTTTATGACGAATTCCTTCAGATTGTCATCTTCGTCAAGATCGTAGAAGCGTTTATTGATTGCCTCATGTGCCGGCCCAAGACTAAGCTGTTCCAGCGCCAGCTCATTGACGACGACGTTAATCGATTCGCTTTCCTCACTGTACATGTCATTTGCCATTTCCCGCGTGGGCGCACTGCCGGAAAGCAACGGGATATCGTATGTGTCGAAAAATTCAGGCGAGATGCGCAGAATGTGCAGACTCACCTTGTTTGAACTATCCCCCGGCACTGTCGATACATTTGTCGACGAATTGCTCTGATCGAACGGTGTCCAGATTGAGTAGGCCACGTTTTCGACTCCGGGGATATTTTTCAACTCGGTTTGCAATGTGTCCAACCGTTCCGATATACCTTCTACGTTCAATCGCTGCAGCGTGTAAATCTCAGAGCGGGGGAAAACATAACTGGCATCCTCCATCTTCTGATTTTGTACATACATTATGGCCACTACCGATAACATGAACACCGAAATCGCGAACTGCACCCCGATCATGACGGCACGGAAGCGGGTGCCCTTTTTCGTCTTGCGCGCGACATCGCGCAGGGCGTCGATTGGGCTCGCGCGCGTGATTAACCAGGCGGGGTATGCGCCTGCCGACACGCCCACAATAAGGGTGGTCATAACCAGCCACGGCAAGGTCGACATATAGCTCAGCGTCAATATTTTGTTGGTGGCGTTATTGAATAGCTGGATGATGACTTCCAGTCCCGCCAGCGCAACGAGCATGGCAATCGCGGTAATCGTTATGCTTTCCACCAGGAACTGCGTCAGTAATTGACGCTGACTGGCCCCCATCGTCTTGCGCATCCCAACCTCCCGGCTTCTTCCAAGAGCCTGAGCCGTCGCAAGATTGGTATAGTTCACACAGGCGACGATCAACACCAGCAGCCCGAGCAGCTTTATGATGGTCATGACGGGCAGACCAAGCATTTCCCAAATAACAAGATTAGCCTTCTTCAGCGGCCTGACCTTGAAACCGGAGAAAACGTCCTTTCCCGCTTCCGGCATGTGGCGATCAAAAAGAGACGTGGCCTGGGCCTGCAGCCAGTCGCCATCGAGCTGGGGCGGCAGCTGGACATAGGTCAGGTCATTCACGGAGAGGTTGTCCCACTCACCCTCCGGGTTATAGTCAGATATTCGGGAAAGCGCCTGAAATGAAATGAAAATATCAAGGACGCTTGCATTTAAGATCGCAGAGTTGAAATGTGAGTTGAGCGGCACATCTTCAATGACTGCTGCAATATGAAAATCGTGCTTGTTATCGAGTGTAACTACCTTGCCGATCGGATCGGAGTCGCCAAAATACTTCTGCGAAAATGCCTCGGAAATGATGACCGAACTGGGGTCTTGTAACGCGCTCGGATCGCCGCTGACAAATTTGAAGTCAAATATTTCTGTGAACTCAGGGTCGACGAATCGCACCCTTTCATAGAAACTTTCTTGGTCCACTCTTACAAGGTACTCACGACGCAGACTGCGTGCGACCAGTTGTATATCCGCAATCTCGGCCTTGATGAGAGGCGCCAGGGCAGTGTGTGCGCTGTCAATATCCCGAATGCCGAGATTGGCTTCCGGCAGAACAGAGGTGCCAACCGTGTAGATTCGATCCGCATTTCTGAAGAACATATCGTGTGTTCGCTCATAATCTGCAAGCAGTGAGGCGAAGACGTACAAGGCAAGCCCCAATGCCAGGCCAACAACATTGATAGTGGCGTATAGCTTGTTCTTTTTCAGGTTCCGTAAGGCAATCTTGATATTATTCCAGAACATTCTACTTTCCCGCTTTAGGTTGAGACTTTACGCAGCCCGAGTATTCTCGGTAACGACATAACCATCGAATAGATTGACCGTGCGCTGAGCGTAATCGGCGTGCGCCGGTGAGTGAGTTACCATGACAATCGTCGTCCCCTCGGAATGCAGGGTCCTGAGCATGTCCATGACTTCCTGACCATGCACGGAATCCAGGTTGCCCGTGGGCTCATCAGCAAGAATCAGGGGCTGATCGCCGACAATGGCTCGCGCCACGGCAACCCGCTGTTGCTGTCCTCCGGAAAGCTGCCCCGGCATGTGTCCTGCCCGGTGCGCAATGCCGATCCGGTCCATGACGTCTTTCACGCGACGCGTCCGTTCAGCGGCCGGCATATCGTGATACAGCAAAGCCAGTTCAATGTTTTCGGCGACCGTCAATTCATCAATCAGGTTGAAGCTCTGAAAAATAAAACCAATGTTCTTCTTGCGAATGACACTGAGTTGCGCCTCACCGTAGCCAGCTACGTCCTCATCCAGGAAGCAATAACTGCCATCGCTTGGTGAATCCAGCATGCCAATGATGTTCAGTAACGTTGATTTGCCACAACCGGACGGACCCATGACGGCAATAAAGTCGCCCTGGTTGATCTCCAGATTCACGCCGCTCAAAGCGACGGTTTCGACATCATCAGTACGGTAAACCTTGTATAAGTCGTGCAACTTCAGCATTTTGTTTTCCTCGTCATAGCTATCTGTTGTTTGGTCCGGCCTGCCCGGCTAGCCGTCGCTCAGGCTGAGACGATCCATACCCACGTAACTCGTGTAGGGCGACGTGACGACTTTTTCGCCCACGTCCAAACCGTCAAGAACCTCGATGAAATCGGTGTTGCGGCGGCCCAGGACTACGCTGCGTCGGATGGCCTGGCTTCCATCCGGTGACACGACGAAAATCCAGTTACCGCCGGTTTCCTGGTAATACGCTCCATTCGGAATCATGCGCGCAGGTGCCGGGTCGCCCAGCGTCAGCTTGATCTGCATCGTCTGCCCACGGCGCAACCCGGTCGGCATCTCATCAAAGAGCATGTCGACTTCGAATTGGCCGTTGTTCACCTGCGGGTAGATCTTGCTGGTGCGAAGCGCATAGGCTTCACGGTTGTTTTCACTCGTTGCGACCTGTCCCAGGTCTATACGACCGAGATAGTATTCGTCTATTTTCACGTTCAGCTTGTAGCCATCCGGATCGTCAACCTGGCCGAGCCTCCCGCCCCGCTCAATCGACTGCCCGATCTCAACGTTGAAGCCCGAAAGCTTGCCATCCAGGGGTGCCCTGATGTTCAGGCCATCAAGATTCTTCCGGGCGAATGCGAGGCTCGCTTCCAGTTGGTCATTGGCCTGGCGCAACTGGGCCAACTGTTGCTCCTGCATCCGCGCATCCGTTGCCTGGCTCTCGAGCGTTACCTCGCGCCGCTTCCGGTAGTAATTCAGCTCGTCTTCGGTCGCATCGAAATCTGCCTTGGAAATCAGGTTTGTCGCCACCAATTCACGCTGCCGCACCAGGTTTCGACTCAGGCGAATAACCTGGTAGTCAATTTCAACAAGGTTGCGCTTGTGGGCGAGGCGATTCTGCTCAAGCTGAAGTTCGATGGTTCGCATATTGTTCAGCTGCTCTGTCACTGCCGCCTCGCGGCCGAGAACTTCTAGCTGCATATTGGTATTTGAGAGTCGCACGATCAGGTCGCCTTGCCTGACCAGTGCCCCGTCCTCGACAAGGATCTCTTCGACGCGGCCCCCCTCAATGGCATCGAGGTAGACCGTGCTGCGCGGCTCCAATCGTCCGCGCAACGGAATAAAGTCCTCAAAAGTTCCTTCCGTCACGCTCGATATTTCGATTCTCCCGGAGTTCACCGAAAGGCTGCGGCCCTGGCTGAGCGCCTGGGCCAGGAGATATCCCAGGGTGGCCACCACGACAACTGCCCCAATCCAGCGAGCCCGCTTCCAGGGCGATGTCTTTTTCTCGATGCGACGATCCATGCCTTGCCCCGAGATATTGGGCTTCTTGCCTGGAAGGTCCTGTTGAATTTTGCTGATCTTGCCCACCTTGGTTACCTGTAATGACGCCTTGCGCAGTTATTCCGTTCCTCGTTTGCCTGCGCGGGAATTGTAGTTACGGTAATTAATGCAATCACCGTGCCAAATTCTATGTCATTGGTTATTATATAAAAAACATACTTGAGCTGACTGCATCAGGGAAAGACTGTACGAAATCGGACGCCTGTTGTACGATTCCGGACAGTTTTTGAATTCGGAGGATCCGCCTTATGGGGACCGAGCATGGTCACGTCCTGGTTGTGGACGACGATCCCGACATCCTCACTGCCAGTCGTCTGCTGCTCCGCCGACGCTTTGCCGAGGTCATCCTGTGCAGCGACCCCGCGGACATTCCCGACCTGCTGGCAAAACATCGCTTCGACGCCATTCTCCTTGATATGAATTTCGGGCCGGGTGAATCCAGCGGTCAGCAGGGCCTCGCCTGGCTGGAGCGCATACTCGAAATAGACTCCAATCTTGTCGTCGTTATGATCACCGCGCACGGCGGCGTCGACACCGTGGTAGAAGCCATGAAGCGAGGTGCTACGGATTTCGTCGCCAAGCCCTGGCAAAACGAAAAGGTACTCGCAACGGTTTCCGCTGCAGTCGAACTTCACGAGCGCAGAATCGAGGCAAACAGGTTAAGACAGACCAATCAAACGCTGATCAAGGCTGCGCTGCGCCCCGGTGACCAGATCATTGGCAACTCTCCGGCAATGAACGAAGTTCTGTCTCTCATTTCCCGTGCCGCACCGACCGACGCCAACGTCATGATCCTCGGAGAGAACGGAACCGGTAAAGAACTGATCGCTCGTGAATTACACCGGCAGTCCCGTCGCGCCGACAACGTTTTTATCAGTATCGATCTTGGCGCGGTAACCGAGTCCCTGTTCGAGTCAGAACTTTTTGGTCATAAAAAGGGGGCGTTTACGGGTGCAGTGGAAGATCGACTGGGCAGATTCCAGGCCGCTGACGGCGGCACCCTGTTTCTTGATGAGATCGGCAACTTGGCTTTGCACTTGCAAACCAAGTTATTGACCGCCCTGGAGCAGCGCGTTGTAACGCCTGTGGGATCTGACAAAGGTCAGGAAATCGATGTTCGCGTCCTCTGCGCTACCAATGTCCCGCGCGAGAAGCTTGCGGACGAGCGACGCTTTCGCCAGGACCTGCTTTTCCGTCTCAACACCGTCGAGATCACGGTACCACCATTACGGAAACGCAAGAGCGATATTTTGCCGATTGCCGAGCATTACGCAGCTCTCTACGCACGGAAATATAACAAACGCCTCAAGGCATTTTCTCGACCTGCCAGGGAGGCGATGGAAGCGTACCTGTGGCCGGGCAATGTGCGCGCGCTGCGGCATTCAATTGAACGGGCCGTTATTTTGTCCAGCGATGAAGAGCTGGAGCCTGGGGATTTGCAACTTGATCAAATCAGTGTGCCTGACCGGTCAACTTCGAACATGTCAATGGAACTGAACCTCGAACAACTTGAAAAGACAACGATCGAAACGGCGCTTCGCAAGCATGGGTTCAATATTTCGGCCGCATCAAAAGAGCTTGGCCTGACGCGCGCATCGCTTTACCGTCGGATGGAAAAGCATGGCCTTTAAAACATTCTCCATCGCATTGGCTGGACGCCTGGCGATCCTGCTCCTCATTTCGCTCGCGGTTGCATGGCTGGCTATCTCGGGCGCGTATTATGCGGGGCTGACGATCGCGGCTTTGCTGCTCTGCCTGTCAGCCTTCGAGCTGTGGCGCTTCATCACCAAGACCAACAAGGAACTCTCGCGGTTCCTCGATGCCGCACGTTACTCGGATTTTTCCCAGCGATTCAACTTTTCCGACAACGGAGCAGGCTTTGACGAGCTCGGAAAGGTTTTCACGGAGACGCTCGAGAATCTGCGCAAATTGCGATCGGAGCAGGAGGCTGACCGTCGGCAGCTTAAAGCTCTTGTGGAACATGTACCGGTTCCGCTGTTATCCATACACCAGGATGATTCGATCACTTTGCAGAATAACGCAGCCCGACGACTGTTCGGCGTGTCTGCTGTCTCCCAGGTGAGAGACCTGCTGCAGTTTGGCTCAGGATTCCACAAAGCGATCGTGGAAACGGTTCCGGGCAACCGTGAACTGGTTACATTTATCCATGACGGCATGGAACAGCAAATGACGCTGGCGTCGACTGAAGTCGTGATCAATGGCTCGCAGGAGCTCCTGGTTTCCCTTCAAGACATACAAAGCGAACTTGATTTCATACAGGCCGAAGCCTGGCAGGACCTTGTCCGCGTGCTGACACACGAAATCATGAATTCGATCACCCCGATCTCTTCCCTTGCACGCACCGCAAACGACCTGGCCGACGAACTTGTGGATCGGCTGGATGATGAATCGCCCGTCAAAAATGATGTCACAGACATACAAGGCGCAGTCGCCACGGTTGCACGGCGATCGGACAGCCTGACTCAGTTCGTAAACAGCTACAGGCAGCTGACCCGTCTCGCCCCTCCGGAAAAAAAGCGCGTACCGATTGCCGATTTGTTCGACCACGTTGGCAAACTCGCGGTCGCAGAATGGTCGGATGATCGCGTGGACCTCAATATCCAAACGACGCCAAAGGGCCTCGAAGTTTTGGCTGATCGAGACCTGCTTGAGCCGATTCTGCTGAACCTGCTGCGCAATGCCTGGCAAGCGACAGCAGAAATTGCTTCGCCACAAATCTCGCTGACCGCGAATCTTAATCGGCGCGGTCATGTCGTCATAGAAGTCAGTGACAACGGGCCGGGCGTAGCAGCTGATATCACCCGTAAGATTTTCGTGCCTTTCTTCACAACCAAGAAAACAGGATCCGGTGTCGGGCTCGCGCTCACTCGCCAAGTCATGATTGCGCATCGGGGCTATGTGACATTGGGCGAATCGGAGACCGGTGGCGCCAGATTCAGCCTGATCTTCTAGGTCACCGGGGTTTTTCGATACGGGCAATGGTCTTTCGAAAATATTTTATCTGGCCATCTCCAGACGTAATTTGCAGCTGATCTCTTGCAATTCCGCCGGGGGCAGAAAATGCTGAGCCGCTAAATCTTCGACATTGGGAGCAGTGACAGTAGGCTGCATCTTGTGACTTTGCAACAATCGCGCTTGCACGTGTTCTGATCTTGGCCGATTGCAGAACTTCTGACTGCCCGAATTATTAGCGCTGAAAGTTCTGCTTTGCGCTTTAAAGCAGAACTAGCCCTGCTTATATAACCAATCTCCGCTAACGAACCATAGTGGCCATTGACACGATGGAAAAATCGACCGATAAACCAGCCATGCGGTCTGAAGATGAAATGGTTGCGTACGCGCTAGAGACGCCAATTGCGCTACTGGACTATATACCGGAGTTGCTAGCGGACCTGGAGGAACTCGGCGGCAATGCAAAAGCCATTGCCGGCGTTATCAAAGCTCTCGATATATCAGAATCGGTGACAGTGGTGGATCTCGGGTGTGGCAAAGGCGCTGTAGCCGTTGAAGTTGCCGAAAAACTTAAACTCAGGGTATTGGGGATCGATTTGTATAAACCCTTTGTAGAGCATTGCAAAGATCTCGCCGAATCCAGGGGCGTAGCGGAGCTGTGTGATTTCATTCACGGCGACATTCTAAAGCTGGCGGGTAAGTTCAAATCTTTCGACATTGCGCTATTTGTCGCGCTTGGAGATGTTCTGGGTCCACTGGATCAAACCGTCTCCGTTATCCGGCAGTACGTAAAACCGGGTGGATACATAGTCATAAGCGACGGTTTTATCAGAGACGGCGGATCGTCAGATTTTACCGGCTTTGAACAGTACGCTGATCACGACGCGATGATTGCTCGGCTAACTGCATGCGGCGATACCTTGTTAAGCGAGACGATCGAATCAAATCATTATGGTGGTAAAGATGGCAAGCTGATTATGGCGCGGGCCATCTCGATTGCCACGCGACGGCCTGAATTAGCTGCTGATGTCCTGGAATATGCAAAGACGCAGGTTGCCGAGTACAAGTATCTCGACGATAACTTTGTATCCGCAATTTGGGCTCTGCAGCGCACTCACTGATGTCCGCTCCTGGCCGTCACCCGACCGTTTCCGTCGCGTTCAAATACCACTTCGTGACCGGGTTGCCCATCGCTGCGGATAGTGTGAAAGCGGTCACCCTCGATGCGTTTCAACCGCACCATTTCCGAAATCGGGTTCATGGTTGGCAGATAGACGATGGCCAGGCCTTCTTTCCGGCGGAACACCAGCTCCTCGCCGCCCCAGGGTTGCTGGTCATGGTCTTCTTTTGTGTTCTGCCAATAGATTAGCATTGAATGTTATGACGGATTGGAAATCTCAAATCGAACCGGATGACCCCTGCTGGGAGGGTTACCGCAGTTACCTGGAAGCCCTTCATGGTGAGGGATTTCCGGATGCTGAATGCCTGAATTCGCTCCTCCCGCCGGGCACATCGAGCCGCAAGGGGCGGCCCATTCGATTCGTACCGGCAACGGCACTACCGGGCCTGGACTATGAACGGCATATTTTTGAGAGCGGCCAGGTGAGCACCCGGGAAAATAATTGGCATGACCTGTTCAATGCCCTGGTCTGGTGCCGCCTGCCAAAGCTCAAAGCCACCATGAATTCATTGCACTACGGGCAACTGGATCATGACCGGGTTGGCCGCAGAGGCAAGCAACGCGATGCATTGACTCTGCTTGATGAAAGCGGGGTCATCGTATCCGGATCGAACATCGATGCGCTCAATGCACTTGCCAGGCGCGACTGGTACAGCGCGTTCGTGAGATACCGTGAAAGCTGGGCCACGCAACTGCAGGTACTCGTTTGCGGTCATGCCATCCTGGAAAAATTTCTGCAACCCTACAAAGCCATCACCGCGCATGCTTTACTGATACATACAACCACGCTGTACTCAGCAGAAGAACTCGACCAATTGCTGGGCAGTTCACTGGCTAAACCACGATGGCTTGAATCGCCGGCCGGTCTGTCGCCAATACCCCTGGCAGGAATACCGGGCTGGTGGGATTCGTGTGCCCAGGATGATGTTTTTTACCAGGATCGCGCCGTTTTCCGACCGGCAACGCCTGGCATCACGCTTGCGCCTGTTCGCCAGATCGAAGCCGGCTGAGGTTGGCTGCATTCGGCCGATTTTGAAATCCGCTTTGTCCTGACCCAGGACATATGGAAACACCTGCCCTGAGCCCAAAATAAAAGTGTCTCTTCTGTATAGGGAGGGTTTGTCATGTCAATCAATATCAGGTGGAAATACGCGCTGTCTTTGGTCTTGTTCGCTTGTGCCCTGCTGACCGTTTCGGCTTGCAGTGAAGAAGCCAGGCCCGTAAAAGGATTCGTCCTGCCTGAAGGTGATATCGCGCAAGGTGAGCAGGTATTTATCGACTTCAACTGCCACGTGTGCCACACCATTCCGGATGTGGATTTCCCCGCCGTGGAATTCACGCCGCCGTTTGTCGTACCGATCGGCGGAGAGGTCTACCGGGTCAAAAATTACGGGGAGTTGTTGACCGCGGTCGTTAACCCGGATCACATCATTTCACCGAAGTATATCGCCATGCTGGAGCGGGCGGATCGCGAGGTTATCATTTCGCCCATGCCGTATTACGGTGAAGAAATGACCGTCGCTGAACTGATCGACCTGGTCGAGTTTCTGCACTCGAATTACACCAGGCTTCAGCCGCAATATTACCGGGGCTACTACCTGACCAAGTAGGCGCCTTGATACCGGGTTATTTTGCCTTCGGGCTAGAGTTGTCACTGCAAGGGTAATAAACTGTCCGGTCTTATTTCCCGCTTTGGGATTAATTCAAGGAATACTGTGGTGTATGGCGTAAACAAAATGGACGCGCTTACCGGCGCATCATGGCGCTTGTGGCTGCTGTCAGCCGGGATAATAATTTCCGGCAGCGGCTTTGCAAACAACGGGTATACCCCGGTTGGATATGGCACCAAGAACAAGGCCATGGCCGGCGCTGGCATGGCGTTGCCCGAAGAAGCCGCGGCGGTGATCAATAACCCGGCCACCGCCCTGGCCGTTGCCGGCCAGATGCAGGCCGGATTGTCCATTTATCACCCCCGCTCCAAGTACATCAGCGGTGAAAGCGCCAACAACGGCGAAAACGGAGCGTTTACGATCGGGCCGAACCGCGTGGAGGCGGAAAAAAACTATCTCTATCAGCCCTATTTCGCGACCAGTGCGAAATCGCAGGAGAATTCCGCTATTGCCGTGGCATTGTATACCCGCGCCGGCATGAACGGCGACTATCGCGGAGGAACGGCGACATTCAACGCAAATGGCAATGGTATAGAAACACTTCCCGGCACGTTCGGCGACGGTAACGCCAACTGGCATCTCTACCAGGTCATGCTGGACATGACGTATGCACGGCAGCTGAGTGAGAAATTGGCGGTTGGCATCACGGGCGTCCTGGCTACCCAGTCATTCGGCGCCAGCGGCCTGGGTTCATTTGCGCCTCTGACCCAAACCTATGTGTCCAGCGGCGGTGCAGTGATGCCGGATGACCTTTCCGGAAACGGCAAGGACTGGACCTATGGCGGCGGCGTGAAGGCAGGCTTGCACGCGCAATTGACAACGGCCGTCAGCGTGGGCCTGATGTACCAGTCAAAAATATACATGAACAGGACCAGGGACTATTCGGATTTATTGCCCGGCGGCGGCGATCTCGATATGCCCGCAAACCTGAAGCTTGGCTTGACCTGGCGGGTGCTGGACAACCTAGCGTTCAGCGTTGATGCCGAGCGTATTTTTCATGGCGGAGTCAGCGCGCTGTCCAACCCGATTGAAAACCTGTCAGCCTGCCGCGCGGCCAACACCGGCGGCTCCGATCCGGCCTCGTGTCTCGGCGGTAATAACGGCAGTGGGCTCGGCTGGAAAGACATGAACGTTTACAAAATCGGCGGCCGCTGGAACATCAATGACAAGTGGACCCTGCGAGCCGGTTTCAGCGTGACCGATCAGCCGGTCAGCCTGGACCAGACGACGAATAACCTTTTGACGCCTTACCTGGCGGAGGCACATTACGCGCTCGGTTTTTCCAGGACGATTGGCGATCATGCAGAGCTGAATTTCTCGGCATGGTACTCCGAAGAGGAATCGCAAATTTACCCGAACTTTTTCGACCCCAGCCAGGACTTGAAAATCGAGTCGGACCAGTTCGATTTTGAACTCAGTTATACCTGGAGCTTCTAAGTAGCATGAATGACATCAGCAGGCCCATACCGGAACACCTCGCGCCGCAGCAGGGTGAACTCATCATGTTCGAGAACAACCCGTTTCTCGAACGACTGAGCCGTATCAGGCCCTCCACCGTGCTGGCGGTCTACCTGCCCGTTATCGCCGTTGCAACCTGGCTATGCCTCTCGAAAGGAACGGGTGTGCTGACCACGCTCGGCCTGATCCTGGCCGGCGCCATTTTCTGGACGCTTTTCGAGTACTTTTTTCATCGCTTCTTCTTCCATTTCAATGCCACGACACCGTTTCAGCACAAGATCCTGTTCACCATTCACGGCGTCCACCACCAGTACCCCAACGACAAGGACCGCCTGGTGATGCCGATCACGGTCAGCATCCCGTTGGCCATCCTGTTTGGACTGCTGTTTGTATCGACGATGGGCGATTTGGGCTGGGGATTTTTCGCCGGCTTCGGTGTCGGATATGTTTCTTACGACATGATGCATTACGCGGTTCATCATGTGCAGAACTCGAATTCTGCGCTGTTTCGTAAAATTCGGCGCCACCACATGGCGCATCACTACCGGGATACCCGCCTGGGTTTCGGTGTGTCTTCCTATTTCTGGGACCGGGTCTTCAGGACCTGAAGCCCAAAGTGCTCCGATGAGTCAAAAAAGCCGCCCCCTGGATGGAATCCGGGTGCTCGAGGTTGGCCAGCTCCTGGCCGGTCCGTTCACGGGCAGCATGCTCGGCTACTACGGCGCCGAGATCATCAAGGTCGAACCGCCCGGTGATGGCGACCCGCTCAGAAAATGGCGGGAACTGGACGACGACGGAACCTCGTTCTGGTGGCGCAGCATCGGGCGGAACAAGAAATGCATCACCGCTGACCTGCGTAGCGAAGAAGGCCGTGACCTGGTGCGCGGCCTGGCTGCCAAGTGTGGCGTCCTGGTCGAGAACTTCCGTCCGGGCGTAATGGAAAAATGGGGTCTCGGCCCGGCCGACTTATGGGCGGAGAACCCGCAACTTATTTACGCCCGTATCTCGGGCTATGGGCAGGACGGGCCTTGGGCTGCAAAACCCGGCTTCGCCTCTGTCTGCGAGGGTGTCGGCGGCCTGCGTTATGTGAACGGCAGACCCGGTGAGGCACCGATGCGCCCCAACCTCAGCCTGGGCGACACCATCGCGGGCCTCCACACGGCCCTGGGGGTCGTGATGGCCTGCCTGTACCAGGCCAATCATCCCGGCAGTAAAGGACAGGTCATCGACACGGCTCTGTACGAGGCTTCTTTCAACCTGCTTGAGGGGGTCGTGCCGGAATACGATGGTGCGGGGGTGATCCGTGAACCCTCCGGTTCGACGATCACGGGTATCGTCCCGACCAATACCTACCGCTGTACCGATGGCAAGTTCATCGTGATCGGCGCCAATGGTGATTCCATCTTCAGGCGCCTGTGCGAAAAAATAGGCAGGTCCGACATGGCGGAGGATGCCCGCTTCGCCAGCAACGCAGGTCGTGTCGAGCATGAACAGATCATTGATGACGCTATCGCGGCATGGACCGGATCGCTGGATTCCACCTCTGCATTGTCATTGCTGGATGAAGCCCGCGTCCCCTCGGGCCCGATTTACAGCGTGGCGGACATGATGGTCAACGAGCACTTCATTGCCCGCGGCCTGTTCGAACAGGTCGATGTCAACGGAAAGCCGCTGAAAATTCCGGCGATGATTCCAAAACTCAGCGAAACGCCCGGTCGCACTGACTGGGCCGGTCCCGAAGTCGGCGCCTTCAACAACGAAATCTACGGTAACCTGCTGGGGCTCTCAGCCGAGGAAATTACCGAACTGCAATCTCGCGAAATAATTTAGAAGCGCCAGGAAATACAACACGATGGCAGCGTTCACCTTTTACAGGGAACGCCCGTAGAACAGGGTTACCGCATGGCGGGCCTCGGCGAAGAACAGCCAGCGCTCAACCACGATTCCGGCCCTTCCTGTGATGGATCTTCGGAACAGGCGAGGAACCAATCGCCGGGCTCCTCACCTTTTCCCGCTTAAACTGCTTCGCAGGTCATTTCAGGGCTCTGTTCTACCCGGTCCCAGTAGCGGGCACAGGAAGTAGACATCTTCCTCATCCATGTAACCGTTTTCATTTCCGTCCACCCACCAGCGGCCGCCGAAATAGCCGGTATCCCTGGGTCCAAACTCGGTTTGAACGCCGGTCGGTCCGTCCATTTCCAACTGTTGGAAGTTGTCGGTTCCGTTGTATGGCAGGTTCCCGAGCAGGATGGTGTCGAAATACAGGTCCTGAGAGGTGACGTAGATTACCGGCAATCCGGGAGCTCCCCTGCCCTTAGTGCGTTCCTTGGCAAGAGCGCTGGTGGTCAGTAAGGAAATGGCGCCGGCGAGGGCAATCGTGGTGACTAATTTGAAGGTATTCATAAGTGGTGTTTTCCTCTTTGGTCAGTAATACGTTTTCGATTAAGCCGGTTTGGCATGTCTGTGAAACCGCCGTTTGCAGGTGGCGGCTCACCAACCCTTTGCGGGTTTGGAAGCGAATTCGTTGACCGGGGAGATAAAGTTACAAAGTGGCTTGAATCATTTATTGCGACGGCGCGGGTTCCATTTCGCAGCGATGCCAGCGCTTACCCCCACCATCAGCAAGCCCGGGAGAATATGGTAGGCGAGGATGTGTGACGGCTCATACATGCAGGCGAGTTGCATATATAGCGCAGGCAACATGCCGGCCGCCAGCCCGATGGACATAGCTGTACGCAGCGGGCGCAAGGGATAGAGCCGGCGAAGGAGGAACATTCCGGCCAAAATCACGGGGAGCGCATAGGCCAAAGTTTCGAAATAGCAGTAGTGACGCATGCCCAGCTTCGACGGCTCCAGGGCAGGGCTGATCAGCCCAAAGACGTACTGGCCCAGCCAGAGCGCCATGAGGACCATGCCGGCAGCAGCAAATGGCTTGCTCAGGGCCGCCGGTACAGCAGATCGAAAGGCCAGCAGGCTAGTCCAGAGTATCGCTGCCACACCCAGCAAAGATTCCAGCAGAAACCGCGGTTCTGTGCCAAGTTGGGAAATCGCTCCCGGTCGAATGGGGCCAAACAGCTGGGTCACTGCAACCACGTAAACAGCGCTCAACAGGAACCAGGCCATGGCCAGCCTGTTGATATTCGGAGGCGGCTCAACGGGTGCCAGGTTACGGCTGAGATTAGCGATTAGTGTGTCGTGCTTGTTCACAGTTTGTCTGCCTCCATCAACTGCCTTAATTTGTGAATGGCCCGGTGTATCCGTACTTTGACCAGGCTCTCGGAAATGCCAAGCTTCTCTGCCGCTTCAGCAATACTGAAGCCGATGATCTTGGTTAAAATCAACACTTCCCGGTACGGCACGGACAAGGATTCGAATAAGCGGCCCCTGGTCATTTCGTTCTCGGCCTCACTTTGCTGGCTTGTTTGGGCAAGTATTTCCTGCTCGCCGATATACTGACTGGTATGTTTTCGCCTCGTGTGCTGCTTGCGCAAGGTGTCGATGGCCTTATGGCGCACGATGGCAAACAACCAGGGACGGAAAGGCCTGTTTCGATCATAGGTGTGGCGCGCCTGGTGAATGGCCATCAGGATTTCCTGTACACAATCCTCGATAAAATGGCGCTTGCCAAAACGACTGCACAGGAAGCTGTAAATCACGTCTGTCAGCTCAGTCAGCAACTGCCGGTAATCGGACTCATTTCCCGCCTGGGCGCTTACCATTAACGTCGACCAGCGCTGCTCGTCAGATTCATGCCTCGGCACGATGCCTTCTGAAGCTGCTTTCATGAAAAACGTTTCATTCAGGATCATTGTGGGGGACGTACTATATTAGCCAGGTTATCAGCCAAATACGTGCGCCGGGGGAAATAGGTTACAAATGACAGATGTCTGCGCTGAGCCGCTCCTACAACGACCGGCCGTAGAACAGCGTTACCGCGTGGCGGGCCTCGGCGAAGAACAGCCAGCGTTCAACTACGATTCCGGCCAGCCCCAGCACCAGGGCGGCGGACAGCAACACCAGTTGAGCAAACCCGTTGGACATGCCGGCGAGCACCAGCATGATACCCGGCAGGAGCAGGCCGAGATTCAGGGCCATGCGGCGCAACTTCGTCGCGTGCTTGCGGGCAATCGAAAACCCCATTTCCTTGAGCAGGTAATTTTCAGAGGTGTGCGGCGCTTCCAGCTGGCTGACAGTCCCAAGATGACCCAGGCCTGTCGCCGTGCCTGTCGTACTGGCCGGTTCCTGGCGGTCGATGAAACGCCAGTAGGCCCATTTCGTCATCCAGGAAATCAGCAACACCACCATCACCAGAATCAGCGTTTGCTGCCTTGCGGCGCTGGAAGCGGCGAGGACCAGCGTGAACAACAAGCCACCGCTCGCGATTGCCATGGCAAGGTAAACCGGCACGACCCAGCGGTTATGCCAGCGGGGGATGGTTTTCAGGCAGGCGTAGATCATGCCGGTGCTGATCACTGTGACCAGTGACAGGATCAAAGTTGCTGATGCCGCTAAGGTCATCGCGATTGGCGGCACTGCATCCCAGATCCAGCCGGCGGTGAAGACCAGGGCAGCCGGGTAGGTCAGGATGGCGAACACACCTTCGCGGCTCAGCCAGGAAGTGCGCCATTGGCTCATAGCACGCCAGGCTCTTTCGGGGTGACCCAGGTGAAAGGTTGAAGAAAGCAGTCCTGTTGTGATCAGCGCCAGTGCTACCAGGCAGCCGATGACCGCAACCATCGGGCTCAGCGCCCAGGCGCCGCTCAGCCGCGTGAAGGCCAGCCAGATCAACAGGCCATAACCTGCGCCGGATGAAGAAGTAAACAGAATGACGGAATATGCCGGATCCATGGGTGCTGTTCTCTCCTGCTATCTCGAAAGGGCCTTGTCCAGCCAATTGAAGAATGAGTGGCCGGAATCCACGTTTTCCGCTGCATCGAGATGATCCGCAGTGCCGGTATCTCCGGCCTGGTCCTTGCGCGCACGCGGCGGCAGGTAGCGGTTGACGGGCTGATAGCCCGTTTCGGGCATCAGGGCGTAGCCGCCGCGTCGCTCAACCAGCCTGGAAATATTCGAATCCGGGTCACCGAGGTCTCCAAAATGGCGCGCCCTGGCCGGACAGGCAATGACGCAGGCCGGCTGGCGTTCACTTTCTTCCAGGTTTTCGTTGTAGATGCGGTCGATACACAGCGTGCATTTTTTCATCACGCCGTCGTCGGCGTCGTATTCACGGGCGCCGTAGGGGCAGGCCCAGGAACACAGTTTGCAGCCGATGCACTTTTCCGCGTCGACCAGGACAATGCCGTCTTCCTCTCGCTTGTAGGAAGCGCCGGTCGGGCAGACAGTCACACAGGCCGGCTGCTCGCAGTGCAGGCAGGACCTTGGAAAATTGACGGTACGGGTATTCTCGCCGTCATCCGTTTCGTAGACATGGACGCGGTTGAACCAGACACCGCTCGGATCTTTTCCGTAGGCATTGGTGTCGGTGAGCGGCGCCGAGTGGCCGCCGGCGTTCCATTCCTTGCAACTCACCGCGCAGGCATGGCAGCCGACGCAGATGTCGAGGTCGGTAACGAGCCCCAGTTTCTTGCCGGTCGTTTTTGGTAAAGAGGTCATGACCGCTCCTTGCGCCGCCAACTGCCTTTGGGCAGGAACTGCTCCCCAAAGCGCAGGATTTTCGGTCTTCTCTGCACGCCCGGCACGGGTTTGAGCGGTTCAAACCGTGGTTCGCTGACTTCATTCCCGGCTTCGGCCTTGCTGATGCGTACCCGCAGATCGAACCAGGCTGCCTGGCCGGTGACGGGGTCGGAATTACTCATGCGGCGTTTCGTGCCGTCAGCATCAATGGGCAGCAGCTCGGAGATCAAATGATTGAGCAGAAACCCCTTCTCGCCCTCGGCGGCATCGTCTTCGAGGTTCCAGGCGCCGCGGCGTTTGCCGATGGCATTCCAGGTCCACACCGTGTTGCGTTCACAGCCGTTCATGGTGCGGACCTGGGCCTTGATCTTGCCATGGTGGCTTTCAACGTGAACCCAGTCATCGTCAGTAACACCGAGTTCATGCGCCAGGTCGCGGTGCATGCACAGGCGGTTGTAGCCGTGGATTTGCCGCAGCCAGGCATTCTGCGATCCCCACGAGTGGTACATGGCGGCCGGCCGCTGGGTAATCGCGTGGATCGGGTACTTGTCCAATGACACCATGGATTCCTCAATTGGCTGGTACCAGATAGGCAGCGGGTCAAAAAAGGTCCTGATGCGCTCGCGCAAATGTTCCGGTGGCTGCAAGGCGCCATGTCCACGTGCTGCCAGTTGGAAGCGCTGCAAAGGCTCGCTGTACAGCTGCATGACAATCTGGTCCGAGGACGGGATAAAGCCCATGCCGTGCGCGAACTCCAGGTAGTCCTTGTTAGCATGTTTATAGTACTGCTGGGATTCCGGAAGCTCATGCTGCCAGAAGCACCCATTCTCTATGTAACGTTCCAACTGGTCTGGATTGGGTTCACCTCTACCCTGCTGGTCGCCGTTGGCGCCCCGCCAGCCGGCAAGCGGACCGATGCCGGGCAGGCGCTGGTGGTTGACCAGGTAATCCGCATAGCCGCCCGGCCAGGCAGCTGAGCCGTCCTCCTTACTGAATGCCGGTAAACCCAAACGGGCGCCGAGTTCAATCAAAACATCCTGGAAGGGACGCACATCGCGGTCCGGTTGCACCACGGGTTGGCGGATCGAGTCTGCCGGTCCGTGTGCCGTACTGATCGGCCGGTCGAGCAGGCTGACGCAGTCCCAGCGTTCCAGGTAGGTCGTATCCGGCAGAACCAGGTCGGCATAGGACACCATCTCGGAGGCATAGGCGTCGGAATAAATGATATGCGGAATCCTGTATTCCCCGGTGGCCTCGTCGATGTCGGTGAGCATTTCCATCGTGCCCTGCGAGTTCATCGATGAGTTCCAGGCCATGTTGGCCATGTACAGGAACAGCGTATCCACCGGGTAGGGGTCGGCAGCCCAGGCGTTGTGGATCACCATGTGCATCAGGCCATGAGCCGAGAAGGGATGTTCCCAGGAAAAGCCCTTGTCGATACGGCAGGGGCTGCCGTCCTCATTGACCAGCAGGTCTTCGGGTCCGGTGATGAAACCGAGCGGCGGACCCGGCATGGGTTCGCCGGCCCTGACCTGCCCCGGTTTTCCCGTGGGCTTGGGTCCGGGCGGACAGGGACGCGGAAACGGCGGTTTGTAGCGGAAACCGCCTGGGCAGTCGATGCTGCCGAGCAGCATCTGCAACAGGTGGATGGCGCGGCAGGTGTGGAATCCGTTGGAGTGTGCAGAAATCCCGCGCATGGCATGCATCGCCACCGGCCGGCCGATCATCTTGTCATGCTTTCGGCCTGCCCAGTCGGTCCAGGCGATATCAAGCTCAATTTCCTGCTCGAAAGCGGCGTGGGCCAGTTCGGCGGCGATGCGCCTGATGGTTTCGGCCGGTATGCCGGTGACCTCGGCGGCTTCAGCGGCAGAGTATTCCTGGCCGAGGTAACGTCGCGCCATTATTTCAAAGGCGGGACGAGCCCTGGTGCCGTCGGGCATCTCGAAAACTCCGCTTAATTCCGGCGTTACGTCCGGTAATAATGCGTTGACCGCCTGGCCCCGGTTCTTTTCCCAGAGCAGGGGGTTGCCGTCTGCATCACGCAGGAACAGGCCGTCTTCAGGGTGGTCTTTTTCGGTTCGCACCAGCCACGGCGCGTTGGTGTAGCGGATGAGGAATTCGAGATCGACTTTTTGCGACTTCAGCAATTCATGGATCAGGGCCATGACGAACATGCCATCGGTTCCCGGCCGTATCGGGATCCATTCATCTGCGATGGAGGAATAACCGGTGCGTACAGGATTAACGGAAACGTATTTCGTGTCTTCGCGCGTTTTCAGGCGGCCCAGGCCGGTCTTGATGGGGTTGGAATCGTGATCTTCGGCTACCCCGAACATCATGAAGTATTTGGTCTTCTCCCAGTCCGGTTCACCGAACTCCCAGAACGAGCCTCCGATGGTGTAGAGGCCGGCAGCCGCCATGTTGGCCGAGCAGAAACCGCCGTGTGCCGCATGATTGAGCGTGCCGAATTTCGTGGCCCAGAATGCGGTCAGGGACTGGCTCTGGTCGCGGCCGGTGAAGAAGGCCAGTTTGCGAGGATCTGTTTTCCGGATATCAGACAACCAGCCCGTGGCAATATCGAACGCTTCCTCCCAGGAAATTTCTTCAAATTCACCGCTGCCGCGCGGCCCGGTTCTTTTTAACGGAGCAGAAAGCCGTGCGGGTGAGAGGTGCTGCATGATGCCGGAAGAGCCTTTGCCGCACAGCACGCCCTTGTTAATGGGATGGTCCGGATTGCCCTCGATGTAACGGACCTGTCCATCTGTTAAGTGCACCTTGATGCCGCAACGGCAGGCGCACATGTAACAGGTAGTGTATTTGACCTTGTCAGAGACTTTGGGTGACGTATTTACCTGTTCCTGGCGCAGGGTCATCAGCCTTTTCCTGGTTGGTTTTTGTTCGCTGGGTTATCCGTGAAACCATAGCATATTAGGAAATGGTAATAAATAATCGTGTTCGGATTTCACTCGATTTCCGTTCGGTAGTACTTGCGTAGCTTTACGCTTCTGAAGACCAGGCCGGAAAGCGCGGTGAACAGGGCGACCCCACCGAGGATGAGGGCCAGTCGTGTCCAGGGCTGGTCCCATGCAATCCGCATGGCGGCCAATCCGTAGAGCGCGTGCAGCCACTCGAGCGCTCCCAGGATCAGCAGCCACTGAAACAATCGTGGAACCCATGTCTTCCTGATAAAAAGCATGAAAAGCATCCCGATGCAGAGCCCGGCCACCACCGGGTAACCAGCACGATAGAAATGAGCGGCGATCAGCAGGAAGCTGAGAATAACGGGCAGGAGTCTCAAAAGGTTCATGGCGACTGTGTTTTCCTTCAGATTTGCTATACATAAAGAGACAGAACTAAAAAATACAAGACTTTCTCCGGGGGTTCAGCATGAAATTCAGTCTAAAAGTCAATTTTATGGGCGGCCTGGCGTTCTATATAACGCAGTGGGTTGTGTCGATGATCAGCGGAGCGGTTATTCACGAGGGTATTTTGACCGAATTTTATATGGCCAATGCGTCTTTCTGGCGGCCGGAACTGAACCAGGTCCCCCCCGACATGGCGGCATTGATGCCCCGCTGGATCGCCACCGGCCTGATCACCACCTTCATCCTGACGGCAATTTACGACAACATCCGGTCGGCTCTGAATGGTTCTGGTATGGTCAAGGGCATCAAATACGGTTTCATCCTTTTCCTGTTTTCCGCGTGCTTTTCCGCCGGCTGGTCCGGCGTGTTCAACCTGCCGGAAATGATCTGGGTTTGGTGGAACGTCGAGGCGCTGGTCATATACCTGGTCGGCGGGGCTGTTCTCGGACTGGCGGTCAACAAGCTGTCTCCGGAATAGTCAGTCAGCAGGAATGGATAAATCCGCTCCTGCGTTAAACGGTTGGCTTTACGTTGGCGTTCAGCCTGAACAGGTTGGTCGGGTCGTAGGCGTTCTTCACCTGTAACAGGCGCGCATAGTTGCCCTGGTAATTGCCATTAACGGTTTTATCCGTGTGGTCCGCCACTTCATTGGTGTACCAGCCATCGGTGAACGGTTCAAAGTCTTTCCAGTAGTCCTTGACATACTTGACGTGTGACTCGGCCGGTTCATCCAGCGGCCACTCCACAACGGCGAACATGTTGGCGATGGATTTGCGGTGCGCGAACGCGGTGGCGTCGGCGGGAACCCGCCCGATTGCTCCGCCGGAATGCTGGAAAAACATCGTGGTACCACGCTCGTTGAGCGCCTTGTATTTCTGCAGGATGGTGTCCACCAGCGCGTCGGGAAACTCATCGATGAATCCGGACTTGAGGTAGCTTCCCTTGGTCCGGGGATCGGTATTGTCCCAACTGCGTTGCAGGGCAACGTAATCAATGCTGGCGGTACCGTTGAATTTTGGTGTGCCGACTTTTTCTATCAATGAATAAATTTTGTCAGCGCCGTCTGCCGGGCCGGAATAACAGGAGCTTAGCACCACGCCTCCTTCTGTCGTTCCGGGGTCGGAAAACACGGCGAAATCCAGGTACAGGTCATCGGGGGCTTCGGTCACGTAGTCGGCGTAGAAGCGAAGCACGTCCCCGAGTTTGTCCATCGGGTACACAATATCGCCGCCGATCACGGTCCGTTGCATGGGGTGGAGCCTGAACTCGAAATTGGTGACGACGCCAAAATTACCGCCGCCCCCGCGCACACCCCAGAAAAGGTCCGGGTGCTCATTGGCGTCGGCATGCAGAAGCTTGCCATCTGCCGTGACGATATCCACGCCGGTGACGTTATCGAGCGCCAGTCCGAAGCGCCGCGCCAGTCGCCCGAATCCGCCGCCAAGGGTCAGGCCCCCGACACCGGTGTGAGAGACTGTGCCGGCTGTGGTGACCAGGCCCTGTGCCATGGCTTCGTGGTCCAGACCGGCCAGCAGACTGCCACCGGCGATGTAAGCTGTACGCGCGTCCACATCGACCCGTGCATTACGGAAGCTCGAAAGATCGATCTGCATACCTCCCTCACAGGTCGACTTACCCGAGAAACTATGCCCTCCGCATTTTACGGCAAGCAGCAGTTCACGTTCGCGGGCAAAAGTCACGGCCGCCATGATGTCAGCGGCGCCGCTTGGCTGGACGATCAGCGCGGGAAACTTGTTGATGGTGGGGTTGAGGACGGCGCGCGCTGCGTCATATCCCTCGGCGCCCGGCAGCAGGAGCCGGCCGCGCAGGCTATCGCTCAGTTCCTGGATCGCGGCCTGTTCCAGCGTGACCTGGGCGCCATTGCCGGTCACTGCGTTCACATTGCCGACAACCTCGGTCATCGTAGCCAACGCGGCTGCAATTGCCTGGGACGCCGGTAGTGATGCGGCGACTGCCGCTGCGACAGAGGACTGGAGGAATAGACGTCGTTTCATGAATGCTCTCCCTGGTTGATTATTTTTTTTGACAGTACCGCGTAAACATACTCCACGCGCAAAAAGTTTTCTATACGCGTGCCGTTGCTGTTGAAACCCGTGCCAGTCCGACACCGGCACTTCGCACCCGGTGTGGAACCGGCTACCTGTTGTCAGGACACGCTCAAGCCTTCCATGGGCGCTAAGCGGCTGTTCCCGACAGCCGATTGTCCTGACAACAGGCACCCGGTCCCACACCTATGCTTTTTAGCCAGAGCGAACTGTAGGCAATTCAAAGTTGGGGGAGCACGGTGAATGGGCAGGCCTTAGCCTCCTTGCCTGAGTCTTGTCGCGGCTTCAGCCGCACCTACGTTAGAATACGTTTTTAAGTTTGCGAGAAAAGCCTGATGACCGACCTGCGCTTCACCGGCACCGACCGTTACGTTGCTACCGAGGACCTGATGACTGCCGTCAATGCCGCCGTGACGCTGGGCCGGCCGATACTGATCAAGGGGGAGCCGGGCACAGGCAAGACCCAACTCGCGGAAGAAATTGCCCGTGGGCTGGAACGACCCCTGTTGCAATGGCACGTGAAGTCGACCACCAAGGCGCAACAGGGGCTGTACGAATATGACGCCGTCGCCCGTCTGCGGGATTCGCAACTGGGAGATGAGCGCGTCCACGACATCGCCAACTACATCGTGAAAGGCCCGATGTGGGAGGCCTTCGAACAGGAAATCCAGCCGGTTCTTCTGATTGACGAAATCGACAAGGCGGACATTGAGTTCCCGAATGATCTTCTGCGAGAACTCGACAGGATGGAGTTCTACGTTTACGAAACGCACCAGACCGTGGTGGCGAAACACCGGCCGATCATCGTGATCACCAGCAACAACGAGAAGGAGTTGCCGGACGCGTTCCTTCGCCGCTGCTTTTTTCACTACATTCGCTTCCCCGATGCCGATACCATGCGGGATATCGTTGACGTGCATTATCCGAATCTCAAGAAGGAGCTGCTCAACGAGGCGCTGCATGCCTTTTACGACCTGCGCGAGGTGCCGGGATTGAAGAAAAAGCCTTCGACTTCAGAGCTCCTGGATTGGCTGAAGCTCCTGCTGGCCGAAGATGTCCCGCCCGAGGCGCTGTCCGGCGATGACCGCCGCAAGACGCTGCCGCCGTTGCACGGGGCATTGCTGAAAAACGAGCAGGACGTTCACCTGTTCGAGCGGTTGATATTTCTCAACCAGCGGGACGGCCGTTAGGCTGGACCGGCAGGTCCAAAGGCCATGTTAATCCAGTTCTTTTTCATGCTGCGGGAAGGTGGGATCAAGGTCTCCATCACGGAGTTTCTGACCCTGCTCGAGGTACTGGAGAAACGCATTGCCGGTTACAGCGTGGAGGAATTCTATTACCTGGCACGTGCCTGCCTGGTGAAGAACGAAGCGCTGTTTGACCGATTCGACCGCGTATTTTCCGCCCACTTCAAGGGCATCCAGGAACTGTTCGGGGATGATGCAGCCGAAATCCCGGAGGAATGGCTGCGCCGCAATTTCGAACGGCTGATGTCGGATGAGGACAAGGCCCTGATCGAATCGCTGGGTGGCTGGGAAAAACTGATGGAGACGCTGCGCAAACGCCTGGAGGAACAGGAAGGCCGTCACGAGGGCGGCAGCAAATGGATCGGCACCGGCGGCACCTCGCCGTTCGGTGCCTATGGGTATAACCCCGAGGGCATCCGCATTGGCCAGGAGGGTTCACGCCACCGGCGGGCGGTCAAAGTCTGGGACAAGCGCGAGTTCCGCAATCTTGATGACTCGGTGGAACTGGGAACGCGCAACCTGAAAGTCGCCCTGCGCCGGCTGCGCCGTTTTGCGCGGGAAGGCGCAGCCGATGAGCTGGACCTGCCGGATACGATTGAATCCACGGCCCGCAACGCCGGCCTGCTGGACATCAAGATGGTGCCGGAGCGGCACAATGCGGTGAAAGTGTTGTTGTTCCTGGATGCCGGCGGATCGATGGATGATCACGTGCGGGTCTGCGAGGAGCTTTTCTCGGCCGCGCGCGGCGAGTTTAAACACCTGGAGTATTTTTACTTCCACAACTGCGTTTACGAGGGTGTCTGGAAAGACAACCAGCGCCGGCATTCGGACCGTACACCGCTGATGGATGTGCTGCACAAGTATTCAGCCGATTACAAGCTCATCCTGGTCGGCGACGCCACGATGAGCCCTTACGAAATCCACTATCCGGGCGGCAGTGTGGAGCACTGGAACGAGGAGGCCGGGGCAACCTGGATGAAACGCCTGCTGCTTACCTACCCCAAGGCGATCTGGCTGAATCCTGAGCCGGTAAATCGATGGGAATACACCGCATCGATAAAGATGATGGCAGAGTTGATGGAAGAACGGATGTACCCGCTCACCGTACGGGGGCTCGAAGAAGGTATGCGTGCCCTGGGTTAGTGTCCGATTCGACGCCCCAAAAAACCTGATAATTATCGATTGATTCAAGTAATATGGGTCATTCGCGCCAAGGCGAATATTGAAGGAGTCATGAATTCACATGACCAGCCCCCAGAACATAAAATCCGCCTATTCCCGGGAAGAGCTTGAGCTTTGCGGCATCGGCGGCCTGTTTGGATCCGACACCGGAAAGCTGCCGACCGGAAATATGCTGATGATTGACCGCATCGTGGATATCAATAGCGACGGCGGTTCACACGGAAAAGGTTCTATCACGGCCGAGTTGGATATCAGTCCCGACCTGTGGTTTTTTGCCTGCCACTTCGTGGACGATCCGGTCATGCCTGGCTGCCTCGGTCTGGATGCGCTGTGGCAGTTGTGCGGATTTTTTCTTTCCTGGTCGGGCTGCAAGGGTAAAGGCAGGGCGCTGGGTGCCGGAACGGTAAAGTTCACCGGGCAGATTCTCCCAACCGCCAAAAAGGTCACCTATACTCTGGACATGAAAAGAGTGATTGCCCGCAAACTCAGCATGGTCATCGCCGACGGCACGGTTGCAGTGGACGGACGTGTCATTTATACGGCCGAGGATCTGAAGGTCGGGCTATTTCTCTCCACCGATAGCTTTTAAATAGACAGGGCCTGGTATGCGACGCGTTGTTATCACGGGAATGGGTGTGGTTTCCTGCCTTGGAAACAACAAGGAATCAGTCACCGAGTCGATCCGGCTTGGCAAGTCAGGGATCAGTTTCAACGAAAAATTCAAGGAAATGGGTTTGCGCAGCCAGGTTTGCGGATCGGTCGATATCGACCTGGTTGAACGCATCGATCGCAAACATAAAAGATTCATGGGTGACGCGGCTTCCTACGCCTATGTCGCTCTGCAGGACGCCATCGAGGATGCCGGGCTTGATGCCGGGGATGTGTCCAATCCCCGCACCGGCCTGATCGCCGGTTCGGGCGGGGCCTCCAGCGCTAATCTCGTCTGGTGTGCAGACACTTTGCGTGAAAGGGGCGTGCGCCGGCTTGGGCCTTACCTGGTCCCGCGCACGATGAGCAGCACCGTCTCTGCCTGCCTCTCCACCCATTTTGGTATCAAGGGTCTGAACTATTCAGTCACCTCGGCCTGCGCAACCAGCACCCATTGTATCGGTGTCGCCATGGAGCAGATCCAGTGGGGTAAACAGGACGTAATCTTCGCCGGAGGCGGCGAAGAAGAAGACTGGACGCTAGCGGCCATGTTCGACGGCATGGGCGCGCTGTCGTCCTCGTACAACGATACCCCGGCAACCGCTTCCCGCGCTTACGACGCGACCCGTGACGGTTTCGTGATCGCGGCCGGGGGCGGTATGTTGGTTATGGAAGAACTGGAGCATGCCAGGGCCCGGGGTGCAAAAATCTACGCAGAAGTCGTGGGTTACGGCGCAACCTCGGATGGCGACAACATGGTGGCTCCTTCGGGAGAAGGGGCGGTGCGCTGCATGCAGCAAGCCATGTCGACCGTGGATACCGCCATCGATTACGTTAACACGCACGGCACGAGCACACCGATGGGTGATTTTGCCGAACTGGACGCCATGAGTGCCGTTTTCAGCGGACAGGTTCCGCCGTTCAGTTCAAGCAAGTCCCTGTGCGGCCATTCACTGGGCGCCACCGGCGTGCAGGAGGCCATTCACTGCCTGCTGATGCTGGAGCATGGCTTCATGGCCGGCTCGGCCAACATCACCGAGTTGGACCCGAAGGCCGAAGGCTTGCCCGTCCTGCTGGAAACCCGAAATAACGCCGGTCTCAAAACCGTGATGAGCAATAATTTCGGGTTCGGTGGCACCAACGCCAGCCTGGTGTTTCAGCGTTACCGGGGCGACTAGTCCCGCATAGCCGCAAAACATTCGATTTCAACCCGTGAGTCCATCGCCAGACCGCTGGAACCCAGAGCGCTTCTGGCCGGCGGATTCACCGGGAAGTAAGTCATGTAGACCTCGTTCATCGCACTCCACTCGGCGATGTCGGCCAAAAATACGGTGCATTTGACAACTTCATCCATCGAAGAGCCGTATTTTTCCAGGCTGGCCTTGATGTTCTCCAGGGCCTGCCGGGTTTCGCCGGATATGCCGCCTTCGGCCAGGTTCCTGGTGCCCGGGATATTTCCGATCTTGCCCGACAGGTAGAGCATGTTCCCGACCCTCACGGCATCCGAGAATGGCATTTGCACGTCGGGGTTCGCGCTGTAGTGCTCAACTTCGGGTTCACCCGCAAATACAGGGGTCGAAAGGGCCAGAACGATTCCGGCGAAAAAATAGTGTACTGCTTTCATTTTCATCTCCTTGTGCAAGGTTAAATCTCTCCACGCCAGGCGAATCCGGCGATGTGTTCAGAAGCCTGGAACGCCAGCGCCTGGCTGCTCATTCGGCGGGCATGAGTTCCATAGCTGCGATAACGGTTGCTTCCACCCCGGACATGATGCTGGGTTCGGGTTCGATTTTGAAAAATGGCGAATGGTGTGAAGGCGCATCTTCCACTTCCGCTTCGGGCGTTCCGCCAACCGAAAAATAGACGCCCTTGACGCCTATTCCGGGTTGCACGAAGTATGCGAAATCTTCCGCGTGCATGCCTGTTCTCGGAGTGACGGTCACAAATTCCGCGCCCATTACGCTGCTCACTGCAGCCAGGACCCGCTTTGCGGTTGCCGTGTCATTGATGGTGGGCGGCGTGGTTTCAACCGGCGAACGGATCACTTCGGGCAGCAGTTCCTCCGGCAGCCCGAACGAGCGTCCGACTCCGTCGGCAACCCGGTCTATACCGTCGAGTAACTGGAGCCGGACATCCGGGTTGTCGGAGCGAACCGTCAATTGCATCTCCACGCGGTCGCCGATGATGTTGTGCTTGGTTCCGCCGTGAATGGCCCCGACCGTGATGACACCCGAATCCAGTGGCGAAATGCTGCGGCTGACGACGGATTGCAGGGTCACCACGATTTGCGAGGCCACCAGCACAGGATCGATACCCTCGTGCGGGGACGCGCCATGCGCGCCAATACCATGAACGATGATATCCACCGAATCTGAACTCGAAGCCACAACATCCAGCGGAATTTCCACTTTGCCCGAAGCAGTAGAGGCTGAAACGTGAAATGCGATGGCATACTCCGGTTTCGGAAAGCGCACGTATAGCCCATCCTCGATCATGGCCCGCGCCCCTGAACCCCGCTCCTCGGCAGGTTGGCCAATCAATACCAGCGTGCCTGACCACTGGTCCCGTCGCACAGCCATCTGCCGGGCCGTGCCGACCAGGGCGGTGATGTGGACATCATGGCCGCAGGCATGCATGACCGGATATTCTTTACCGTCGACACCGGCCTGGGTCACCTTTGAGGCGTAGGACAGGCCGGATTTCTCTTTCAGAGGCAGTCCGTCCATGTCTGCGCGGATCATCAGGGTTGGGCCCGGGCCATTTTCCATCACGGCCACGATGCCGGTGCCGCCCACGCCTTCGGTGACTTCGTAACCGAGGGCCCGGATTTCCGCCGCCAGCCGTTTCGCCGTCTCGAATTCGAAATTCGACAGTTCAGGGTTTTCGTGAAAGTGGAGGAAAAGCGCTTCGAGGCTGGTAGCGTAATCGGTGGCGACCGACGAACGCAGGTCGTCGTCTGCAAAAGCTGCGGATGTGTTGGCCAGGGTTATCGTCAGCAAAGCGATGGTCATGGCCTTCATCTATTTCTCCGGGAATGGGTCAGGCAGCAAAGATTACGGGTTCAAGGCTAAAACTGCCATCGCTATTTTTAGGGGTCCAAATCAACCAATGCCCGTTCACGTGGGCAACTGCTGCAGGATTTTTAAGCAGGCAATGTAATGATTTTAACACGGTGTTTAGCGTTTGACCCAAGAAATGTAAAACGTTTAACATCTCCTTTTTGCCGAACAGGCCCGCTCCATGCAACTACAGCCAATCGACCTTTCGATTATCGGTCTTTACCTGCTGTCGACCGTATTCATCGGGCTCTATCTCAAGAAGCGGGCGAGCAAGGATATGCGGGCCTATTTCCAGGGAAGCAGGCAGCTTCCCTGGTACATGCTGGGCCTTTCAAACGCTTCCGGCATGTTCGATATCTCGGGCACGATGTGGCTGGTGACACTCTGTTTTGTTTACGGCCTCAAGAGTATCTGGATTCCGTGGCTGTGGCCGGTGTTCAACCAGATATTCCTGGCTGTCTACCTGTCAACGTGGTTGCGGCGCTCCAATGTGCTGACCGGCGCTGAATGGATACAAACGCGCTTTGGCAACGACCGCGGCGGACGCCTGGCGCACATGATAGTAGTTGTCTTCGCGGTCATCGGCGTGCTCGGTTTCCTGGCGTACGGTTTCGTCGGCATCGGGAAGTTTATTGAAATATTCATTCCGTGGGAGGTGGTGTCGCCCTATGTGCCGTTTCATGTCCCTCTCGCGCTCGTCCCTCATTTTTACGGTATTTTCTTCACCAGTATCGCCACCTTCTACGTCATGCTCGGAGGCATGCTCAGTATCGTCTGGGCCGACGTATTGCAGTTCACGATCATGACAGTTTCGGCGGTCATCATCGCTGCCCTGGCGATCATCAACGTGTCTCCGGAAGCACTCCAGGCAGCGACGCCGGCGGGCTGGGCAAATCCGTTCTTTGGCTGGACGCTCAATCTTGACTGGGCCGGATTGATCGATGAAGTGAACACGAAAATCGTCTCGGATGGATATTCGCTGTTCAGCATCATGTTCATGATGATGTTGTTCAAGGGTATTTTGCTCAGTGCCGCGGGTCCGGCGCCCAACTACGATATGCAGAAAATTCTGGCCACGAAATCCCCACGCGACGCCGCCCTGATGAGCGGCTTCGTGTCCATCGTGCTGATGCCCATCCGCTACTTGATGATCTCCGGTTTCGCTGTTCTGGCAATCGTTTACTACCAGGACCTGGACCTGATGAACGCCGGCAGGCTGGATTTTGAAAATATCCTTCCCTCGGCGATGTTGCAGTTTGCGCCGGTCGGTATTCTAGGCCTGCTGCTGGCCGGGCTGCTTGCGGCTTTCATGTCGACTTTCGCTTCCACCGTTAATGCAGCACCCGCTTACCTGGTCAACGATATTTACAAACGCTACATCAATCCCGGGGCGAGTCAGACACGCCTGGTTCGGGCCAGTTACCTGGTGTCCGTTCTCGTCGTAATCGTCAGCACCCTGATCGGCCTGTTCGTGGAGAGCATCAACAGCGTGTTGCAGTGGCTGGTATCCGGTCTCTGGGGCGGTTACGTCGTATCCAATGTACTTAAATGGTATTGGTGGAGACTGAACGGCATGGGCTATTTCTGGGGAATGATGGTGGGTATTATCGGGGCGCTCTTATTTCCACCGCTGTTTGCCGGGGTGTTTGAGGATGTTGTCACGGATATTCTTCCCCTGTACCTGTTCCCGTTACTGCTGCTGCTCTCTGGCCTGGCCTGCGTGATCACCAGCTTGCTCACCAGGCCGGAAGACCCTGAAATTCTGAAAAACTTCTATCGAACGGTCCGCCCCTGGGGTTTGTGGGGTCCGGTTCACCAGCAAGTGATTGAAGAGGATCCGGATTTTCAACGCAACACGGCCTTTGGAAGAGACATGTTCAACGTGGGACTCGGCATCGTTGCCCAGACTTGCCTGGTGGCGGCGCCGATTTTCCTGGTGGTCAGGGAAAATATGTCGCTGGCGACCACGTTGGTGGTTTTCGCAATCTGCGCCATGGTTTTGAAGAAAACCTGGTACGACAAGCTCGAACAGGCGCCAGCCAATGCTTAAGCGGGTCGAGGATTCCCAATACGGTTATTTCGACGATGAAAACCGGGAATATGTCATTACCCGGGCCGACACCCCGTTCCCGTGGATCAATTACCTGGGCAGCCAGGATTTTTTCTCTCTCATTTCCAACACTGCGGGAGGCTATTGTTTTTACCGCGATGCGAAGTACCGGCGCCTGACCCGTTATCGTTACAACAGCGTGCCCACGGACAGCGGCGGGCGCTACTTCTATATCCAGGATGGCGACACGGTGTGGTCACCGGGCTGGAAACCCTGCAAAACCGAACTCGATCATTACGAATGCCGCCACGGCATGGGTTACACCCGGCTGACCGGCGAAAAGAACGGTCTTCGCGCCAGCGCACTGTTCTTTGTCCCACTGGATGACAACGTGGAATTGCAGCGCCTTCGCGTCGAAAACCTGTCCCCGGAAAGACGCACTTTCAAAGTGTTTTCCATGGTCGAATGGTGCTTCTGGAACGCCGAGGACGACATGACTAACTTTCAGCGGAATTTTTCCATCGGCGAAGTGGAAGTTGAAGGTTCCGTGATCTACCACAAAACCGAGTTCCGCGAACGCCGCAATCACTATGCGTTCTATTCCGTGAACCGGGAGATCCTGGGCTTTGACACAGACCGCGAAACGTTCCTGGGCGCCTACAATGGGTTCGACAGTCCTGCTTCGGTCATTGACGGCCGACCCGGGAATTCGATCGCGCACGGCTGGTCGCCCATGGCATCCCACTGTATTGAAATTTGCCTGGAGCCGGGTGAATCCCGCGACCTGGTCTTTCAACTCGGCTACGTGGAAGTTCCGGAAGCAGAAAAATGGTCCTCTCACGGCGTGATCAACAAACGTCCTGCGCGGGATCTCATGGCGCGATACGAGAACAGTGAAAAGATAGATAAAGCGCTGGCCGTATTACGCGCCCACTGGGACGATCAACTTTCACGTTTCCAGCTGCAATCCGGGGAAGTTCGCCTGGACCGCATGGTAAATATCTGGAACCAGTACCAGTGCATGGTCACGTTCAATCTTTCACGCAGCGCTTCCTTCTTCGAGGCCGGCATAGGCAGGGGCATGGGTTTCCGGGACTCAAACCAGGACCTGCTGGGTTCCATTCATCTGGCGCCGGAACGGGCGCGTGAACGCATCCTGGATATTGCTGCGACACAATTTGAAGACGGGTCCGTTTACCACCAGTACCAGCCCTTGACGAAGCGCGGTAACGCGGCGATCGGCGGAAACTTCAACGATGACCCACTGTGGCTGATCCTTTCCACTTCAGCCTACATCAAGGAGACTGGGGATTTCGCCATTCTCGAGGAACCCGTGCCATTCGAGAACGACGAGAGCAGGAAAGGTCCGCTGCTTTCCCACCTGAAGGCTTCCTTCGATCATGTCGTGGACAACCTCGGTCCCCATGGATTGCCGTTGATCGGCCGGGCGGATTGGAACGATTGTCTTAACCTGAATTGTTTCTCGACCAACCCAAACGAGTCATTCCAGACAACGGAAAACCGGGAAGGACGGACTGCCGAATCGGTCATGATCGCCGCCATGTTCGTTGCCTATGGCCAGGAATACGCCAACCTGTGTCGCAGGGTCGGCCAGGCTGCTGAAGCAGGCAGGGCTGAGCTCGAGGTCAGCGCCATGAAGACTGTGATCGGAGAGCACGGCTGGGATGGGGAGTGGTTTCTGCGCGCCTATGATGCGTCTGGAATGGCCCTGGGAAGCAAACAAAACCAGGAAAGCCAGATTTTTATAGAGCCGCAGGGCTTTGCAGTGATGGCCGGGATCGGTCTTGCTGATGGAAGAGCCATCAGCGCTCTGGACGCCGTGGCGGAACGCCTGGCCTGCGAATTTGGAATCGTCCTGAACAGCCCGGCGTTCACCCGGTACCACCCGGAATACGGGGAAATTTCGACATATCCTCAAGGCTATAAGGAAAACGGCGGAATTTTCTGCCATAACAACCCCTGGATCATCATCGCTGAGACGTTGATGGGCCGTGGTGAACGGGCCTTTGACTATTATTGCAGGATAGCGCCGACCTTCCAGGATCACGTGGAATTGCGCAAGATCGAACCCTACGTGTACGCGCAGATGGTGGCCGGGAAAGAAGCCCAGGTGCCAGGGGAGGCCAAGAATTCGTGGTTGACGGGAACGGCGGCCTGGAATTACCACGCCGTCACCGAGCATATCCTGGGCATCAAGCCGGATTACGATGGCATCCGAATCGATCCTTGCATTCCATCCGAGTGGCCTGGCTACATGGTGATACGAAAATTCCGTGGTGCGACTTTCCGGGTGCAGGTCTCCAATCCCGAATCAGTGAGTAAGGGAGTAAAGTCCATTTCGGTTGATGGAACCGAGCTGGACAGCAACCTGATTTCCCTTGTCGAACCCGGAAAGGAATACCGGGTCAAGGTAGTCATGGGCTAAAGATTGCATTTTTTGGGTTCGATTTTCGAACAGCGATTCCCCGGGAGCCGCTGCTGCAGGCTCGCCTGGCGATGCTAAACGTTTTACAAAAATCGTTACAAATTCTTTACAAAACAGGGGCGGCGAATAACATTGGTTCCATATTCGCTAAAAAGCGATCTTTTTGTTAAAAAATAGTTGACATGGGCTTACTCTCCGGATAAATTTGTAAAACGTTTTACACCATAAAGTAAGACGATTTGTTTGAATAACTAAAAAATTAATAGCGCTATCAGTAAACAAATCCAGTTTGTAAAGCGCCGCACAACAACCAGGGAATCAATCGGGAGTTCAGCCAGTATGATCAAAAAGACCGTATTATCCTCCGCCATCGTAGCAGCACTTGCTTCGCTGTCCGGCACCGGCATAGCGTACGCGCAAAATGCGGATCAAGACTCAGATAACATGCTTGAAGAAGTCATCGTTACGGGCATCCGCAAAAGTATGATCGACAGCATGAACACCAAACGCGACGCGGTGGGTGTTGTTGATGCCGTTACCGCCGAGGATATCGGCAAGTTTGCCGACACCAACCTCGCCGAGTCCTTGCAGCGCATTCCAGGCGTGTCGATCGACCGCCAGAACGGCGAAGGTTCGAAAGTTACCGTTCGCGGCTTCGGCCCGGAGTTCAACCTGGTCACGCTGAACGGCAGGGTGATGCCGACGGCCACGGTCGGCGCTATTGGCCAATCCGGACCCTTCGGGGGCGCTCAAGGCCGCAGTTTCGCGTTTGACGGCGTCGCTGCGGAAGGCGTCAGCGCACTGGAAGTCTACAAGACAGGCCAGGCCATACTCCCGTCCGGCGGCATCGGCGCGGTGATCAATATCTTGACCCGGAAACCCCTTGATTCGGGGGAAGTGGGAAGCATCGCCGTCAAGGGCGTTTACGACAAGAGTACCGGTGACGATGGCAACAAGATTACGCCCGAGGTTTCCGGTATATACAACTGGGTCAACGATGACGAGACCTTCGGAATTGGCGTCTTCGGTCAGTATTCGAAGCGTGATTCGGCAGCGGCGACCGCCCAGACCAACGACTGGGTCGTTAAAAGAGCCAACAACTTTTTCGCGGACACCAGCGTCGTGCGCGCGGGCAGTCCCCAGAGCAACTACATCAACCCCCCGGCCGACGGCGAGCTGTACGCCCAAATGCAGGATAGCCGCTATGACTACAGTCAGATCACCCGCGAGCGCATAAACGGCCAGGTCGTGGTGCAGTGGAACCCGACTGACTCGCTGAGGATGACGGCGGACTACACCTTCGTTGACTACAAGGCGTCGGAACAGCGCGCCGAGCAGACCAACTGGTTCGCCACGCCGTTTGACCAGATCACTTTTGATGACGGCAGCCTGGGCGTCAAGCAGATGCTGTACGCACAGGAGAACAGGGACGGCACCAAAGATATTGGTTTCGAACAGCTCAACCGCGCCGAGAAAGACACCATCGATTCGTTCGGGTTCAACCTCCAATGGGATACGACCGACAACCAGATGCTGAGTTTCGACGCGGCCACCTCCAAGGCCAAGGCAAAGCCTGACAACCCGCTGGGCCACACGTCAACCTTCGTCACCTTCGGTGCGCCGGTCATCCTGCAACATTCGGTGGACTGGACCCAGGGCTTCCCGGTCCAGAGCTTCACCTATGATGATTGCGTCAGGGGCAATTGCAATGGCGTGCTCGATGTGGGTGATCTCGGCACCCAGGTCCAGCGCTATCAGATCCATTCACAGGAAAACAAACTCAAAGAGCTGGATTTGCGTTACGCGTTCGATTGGGACTCGGCTACTCTGGTCGGAGGTGTGAACTACCGTGACAGTAAAGTGTTCGTAACAGACGGTGGTGGCCAGAAGGAACTCGGCGGCTGGGGCATTCCCAATCCGGGGGACGTCGACCAATTTGCGCCGGGCCTGGTCGAGGCCTACTGCCTCGAGTGCCAGTTCAACGATTATCCCGTCGGACAGGCGGCCACGGCTTTCAGGGGGGATGCAACCGCCCTGTGGCCGCTTCTGGCGGCGGCCTATCCGAATGGCGCCTTTTCCTCGAGCCTCGCCGAAAACACGGTTAAGGAGAAAATCTGGTCCTACTACGTGTCCTTCAACTGGAATACCGAACTCATGGGGAAACCCTTCCAGTTAAATGCCGGTCTTCGCTACGAGGATACCAAGGTTGACGCGACAGCATCCCAGGCGGTCCCGACCCAGATCCGGTGGACAGCCGACAACGATTTCACGATCGATTACAGCCCCGACAATGAAGACGTCAGCGGCTCGGGTAATTACAATAATTGGTTGCCGAACCTCGATCTGAGGTTGGATCTTACCGATCAGATCGTCACGCGCTTCGCCTACAGCAAGACAATCGCCCGCAACCAATACAACCAGATGTTCGCCGCGACCACGGCCGGTGCTCCGAACCGTCCAACCGTGCTGGGCGGCCAGACGGGCGGCAATTCGGGAAGCCCGGGGCTGCTGCCGCTGGAGTCGA
>JAHEFT010000083.1 GCA_024640025.1 Chromatiales bacterium | reverse complement strand
ATGCCCGGGCCGGCCATCATGATGGGCACATGGTTGTCGTAGTTGTACGGTGAGCCGTGCGTCGCGGTGTCGCTGTCCGGATCATTACTCAGGTACCAGAACGCTTCCTGGATCAGCAGGATGTTGCCCGAACGCTCCCGATGAAACCCGTTGGAGGCCGACCGGGCCGCCTGGGTGTCCGGCAGGTTGCCGCTCATCAGGTCGCTGCGGGTCAGCGCCAGTGAAATCCCGGCGGTCTTCATGGCCTCCTCTGCAACGGTGCGTTCCACATCTGCGGTGTCCAGTCCCAGGGATTCGATGACAACCGGGTCCAGGTAGATTCGGGGCATCTGGTACGCAACCACCAGGTTCGATTCGGTGTTGAATTTCGCCCGCAGGATTGAGTCGATCCGCTTCATCATCTCCGGCGTATCCACGCGGCCGGCCTTGAAGCCAAGTTCCGCCATGTATTCGGGCGCTGGTGCCGTCCCGTGATCGGCCGACAACACCACCAGGGTTTTATCCAGCCCGACTCTACTTTCAACAAACGCGAATAATTCCGCCAGGGTGCGGTCCAGCCTGAGCAGGTTGTCCTCCATCTCGAGGCTGTTGGGGCCGAACGCATGACCTATATAGTCAGCTGCCGAAAAACTGACGGCCAGCAGATCGGTAAAGCCGTTACTGCCGATATTTTCGGCGCTGACCAGAGCTTTCACGAAATTCAGTGTCAGCTGATCGATCATGGGGGTGTGAGGAAGCATTGCATAGAATGTGCCTTCATCGCTGTTTTCCAGCGGGTGTGGAAAAACACGGCCCAGCTTGCCATAGGATTTTTCAAACCAGCGGTCATCCTGCTCGCTGAAAACGTAGCTGCCTCTTTCCAGGAGCAGTTCCCAGGATGATCCCCGGAACGCATCGGCGTGACCGGCCGCATTCCAGTGTTGTACCCATTCCGGGTACTCGTCGTAGTAATAAGTACTGGTCACAAATTCTCCGGTGGTTGCCGAATACCAGAATGCCTTGCCGGCGTGGCCACCCGGCAGGATGGCGCCCCGGTCCTTCTTCGAAACGGAAAAAACGCGCGACTTGCCGGCGCTGGCAATGACCAACTCATCGCCAAAAGTACTGGATGACAGGTTACGTGGTGACCGGCCTTCTGCCGTTCCAGGCGGCTTTCCGAGCACCGGGTGCCGAATATCTTCCGTGTTGTACACCTTGCGGCGCAGCCGGGTATCGAACCAGTCGTTGCCGGCTATGCCGTGTTGCGGCGTATTGCCGCCCGTGGCCAGCGTAGCGTGGCCGGCTGCGGTTGATGTCACTATATGCTCGAAGTGAGCGTTGGTGTAGGTAATGCCATTGTCCATCAGGTAACGGAATCCACCAGGACCGAACCGGTCCCGGAACCGCAGGGGCATGTCGCCGCGCACCTGGTCTACCGTGATCAACAAAACCAGGTCGGGCCGGTCGGCAATAACCGGTTTCGCAAATAGGCAGGTTAACAGCCCGACGATAAATAACGCGGTGTTCGAGTGAGTTTTTATCGGTACGGTTCCTTCTTGTTGTTGCCTAAACCTGGACGGAGATGCCCGCCCGACCAAAGGGTAATTCCCTGATACGCGTGCCGGTCGCCGCAAAAATTGCGTTGGTAATTGCCGGTGTGGCCGGTGCGATCGGCGGTTCGCCAAGGCCCGTCGGCGAGTGGTCACTCTGGATGAAGTGGCATTCGATTTCCGGATCCTGGCCGATGCGAAGCAGGTCGTAGTCATAAAAATTGCTTTGTTCCACAGCGCCATCGGCGAAGGTGATTTCCTGTTGCGCCGTGCTGAGCGCATCGATCACGCAACCCTCCACCTGGTTCCGGGCGCCGCTGAGGTTGAGCACGGGACCGACATCGATGCCGGACCAGACCTTTTCCACCTTGATTCCGGAGCCCATGGCAACGACTTCAGCGACGTGCGACACAAAACCGCCGTGGTCGAAGTGAAATGCCATGCCCAGCCCCCGGTTGGGGCCGGGGTCCCGGCCCCAACCCGCCTTTTCGGCTGCAATTCGCAGGGTGGCACTGCTGCGCTCGAGATCGATCGGAGGTTCTCCAAAGGATCGCGACAGCAGGTCAAGCCGGAATTCCAGTGGGTCGCGTTCGGCGGCCAAAGCCACTTCATCAAAGAAACTCTGGTAAGCGAAACAGTAGGCTGAGTGTCCCGGTGAACGCCAGGGACCGGTCGGCACATGTGAATCGATCAGCGATTGTCTGAGCCGGAAATTGGGGACCAGGCCGGCCGGGTAGTGCCCCGGGCTCAAACCTGCGCCGGAAACGGGCCGGCCGTCTTTACCGAAAGTAATGAAATGGTGATCGAAGCCGGTCATCCGGCCGCGGTCATCTATGCCGGCTTTGAAGTGGTGCCATCCTGCAGGGCGGTAAAAGTCATGACGCATGTCATCTTCACGGGTCCACTGAAGTTGCACGGGTCTGCGCACTATGCGGGCGATCCACGCCGCCTCCACCATGAAATCGTTCCTCAGGCGGCGGCCAAAACCGCCCCCGATCCGGGTGAGATTCACATGGATGCGGTCTTCGGGAATTTCCAGTACTTCGGCGACCAGCGCCCGGCCGGATTTAGGATTCTGCGACGGCGCCCACAGCTCCATTTTTCCGGATTCATGAAACAGGGCGGTGCAGTTTTGGGGTTCCAGGTTGGCGTGCGAAACAAAGGGGTAGTAATAGCTGGCCTGGATAATTTTTGCGGCTGAATCGAAGGCGCTTTCGACGTCACCATCCGCCCGCAGGGTTTCGCCGGGACCAGTGGCCAGGGCTTTGGCCTGGCGGTCATAATCCGCTGTGGAGTCCGACTGGCTGGTTTGCCAGTTCACCTGTAGCTGGTCACGGGCAGTATTGGCCTGCCACCAGGTTTCGGCGACGATCGCGACCCCGGGCATCAGCCCGGTCAGGTCAGAAGTGCCATCCACGACAAAGGCGTGCGTAATGCCGGGCAGTTCACGGATTTGCGCAACGTTTGCGCTGAGGACTTTCCCTCCGAAGTTTGGGCATTTTTCGAACACTGCGTAAAGCATACCTTCGAGCCGGGTGTCGCAGCCGTACAGCGGCTGACCAGTGAAAATCCTGCGGTTATCCACGCCGGGAACGAAGGTGCCCAGCAGGGTGAAATCTTCGGGACGGCTTTTCAGCTTGAGTTCAGATACCTCGGGAACAGGCAGGGCGGCTGCACCATCCAGCAGTTCCTTGTAAGGGACAGACCGGTTGGAGCCCTTGTGGTGAATGACCCCGCTTTTAGCGGAACACTCGGAAACGGGAACGGCCCACTGATTCGCTGCTGCCGCCTGCAGCAGGTAAAGCGCGCCGGTGCCTGCGATACGCAAATCGTCCCACCCATCCGGCGTGCCGTAACTGCCGCCTACCACCTGGCGGCCGTAACGGTCATCCAGTGGCACCTGCTCGACGTTGATATCGTTCCAGTCCACTTCCAGGCACTCCGCGACCACCATCGGGAATGCCGTCTTCACACCCTGGCCGGCTTCCGGGTTTTTACTGAGGATGGTAACCGTGCCATCGCGGTTGATACGAACATAGAGGTTGGGCGCCCAGGTTCCATCCGGTAGTTGATCCGTGCCGCTTGCTGAGGCCCAGTGGACACCGATTGCCAGGGCTCCGGAGGCCAGCAGGGACACTTTGAGAAAGGCCCGGCGATTCAGGTCGGGGTGTTGCCGGGTAGCGTTCATGCCGCACCTCCTTTTTCGGCTGCAACTTTCGCAGCCAGCTTGATCGCCTTACGAATGCGGGGGTAGGTCCCGCATCGGCAGAGGACGCCCGACATGGCGTCGTCGATGTCGGCGTCGGAGGGATTCGGGTTCCGCTCCAGCAAAGCGGCCGCCGTCAGGATCTGGCCGCCCTGGCAGTAGCCGCACTGAGGGACATCCTCGTCGTTCCACGCGATCTGAACCGGGTGATCATTGTTGGGGGCGAACCCCTCGATAGTGGTGATTTCCTTGCCGGCCAGGCTGATCGCGGACAGCGTACAGGACTGCATCGGCACGCCGTTGACCAGCACGGTGCAACTGCCGCACAAACCGACTCCGCAGCCGTACTTGGAGCCAACGAGATTCAGCTTGTCCCTGAGAGCCCACAGCAGGGGCATGTCCGCCGGCACATCGAGTGTATGGGCCTGCCCGTTGATATTGAGGGTTACCTGGTTCATATTCCTGCCCCGCATTTTTGAGGATACATATCCTGTAGAATCTAGCACAGGGAGTTTTAATTTCGCGGGGCATAGGTCAATATGGCTGCAATGGAACCGGCTGAACTGGAAAACATAAGCATGAAGAAAATTCTCTTGTTGGTCGCACTACTTCTCCTGGCCTGCGCGGCAAGCGCCGACCCTAAAACTGAAATCACGGCTGCCCTGGACTACTATTCCGAAGTCTGGAACGAAGGCGACCTGGAAGCGATCAGGGGTTACTACGCTCCCGATTTCGTGTTGATATCCCGGGATGGTCCCATTTCCCTGCAAGAACGATTTAAAGACCTCAAAGCCTTGATGCAGGAAGGCCAGGATCGTGGCGTGCTGGAAATTTCACAGGTAACGGTAAAAGAACTGGGTGATAAATATGCAATGGCCTACGGCTACACCAGCCTGACATTCAAGGATGGTTCCGCCCTGAGTACCTGGTTTACCACGGTTTATGAGGAAACGCCGTTTGGCTGGAAAGCGATGTTAACCCAGGACAAAAAAAACTAGGGCTGCTACGCGGGGTCTTCGTGCATAAGCATTAGCCGGTCCCCGCTTGCACGATGAAAGCAAGACCTGTACAAATCCCGAATGGAACATGTAGCCCTGGCGTTTTTGTTTGGCGGTCTCAGCGCAGCTTCTTTGCCGTTGGGGGCTGCCGCCGGCATCTGGTTTAATCCGAGCCTTAGGCTGACGGCTGCCGTGATGGCGTTCGGCGCCGGTGCGCTACTATGCGCGCTGGCTCTTGAGCTGGTCGTGCCGGCGCTGGCCCATTTTCCCGATGACCCTTTCCAGAGTTTCATATGGATGGCGATTGGCGCCATGGCTGGCTGCCTGCTGTTCATCGGCCTGGACCACGCGCTGGCGAACATGGGCGGATACCTGCGAAAACACTCGACCATCGCGCACCGCCTGAAACGCATCAAGAAAACGCAGTACCACAAAATGCTGGACAAACTTTCTGTGCTGGACGTGATGCGCGCCCTGCCGCCCGATGAGATAAAGCGGGTGGTCAGCGACATTGAGAAAAGGGTTTTCAAGGCCGGCGCGCTGGTCTGCCATGAAGAGGCGCCTTGCGATGCGCTGTTCCTGATCGAGTCGGGCAAAGTCAGGATTTATCCTCATGCCACCAATGGGCAGGAGGGCAAAATCACGGTGTTGGGCAGTGGAGAGGCCTTTGGTGAAATGGCGCTCGTTACCGGGGTGCCGGCCATCAAACGCGCCGAGGCCGTTGAAGACACCATTCTGTGGGAGGTCCACAAGGACGATTTCAACGAAGTTGTTGCTGTTTCGCCGGCACTCCGTAAAACACTGGGACGGTTGTCGGCGCACGACAGGGGCGAGGCCAGTAATGATATTGAGCGGAAGCAGTCCGAGGCCTGGCTAGCTGCAGCCATTCACAACCTGGAGTCTGAGCTGGGCAAACCGACCGAGGCAGAAATCATTTCCGCCGCGCGTGCGCAAAAGACGGGCGGGAGCAATGTCGCGCTGGCGATCTGGCTGGGCATTGCACTGGACGGTATCCCCGAGTCACTGGTTATTGGCGGTTCCATGGAGGGCGCAAATATCAGCCTGGCACTGGTCGGCGGCTTGTTTCTCGCCAATTTCCCGGAGAGCATGTCCAGCGCGTCGGTGATGAAGAAGCAGGGCAGCTCGTCTTTCAACATCATCGGGATGTGGGTTTCATTGATGGTGATGACGGCGGTTGGTTCTGCGCTGGGCCACATTTTTATAGGAGATGCGCCCCACCACTTGCGGGCTCTGCTGGAGGGGATGGCTGCCGGTGCAATGCTGGCGATGATTGCCCAGACCATGCTGCCCGAAGCTTATGAACATGGCGGGTGGCTGACCGGGCTGATGACGGTTGTCGGCTTTCTCGCCGCCATCTTCATGGGTACGCTGGGACACTAGCGGAAGCGGTAGAAAATACCCCCCAATACGAACCACAATACGACCAATCCCCATTCGATCGGCCATGCCAGCGCGGACGGGCTGCCCGGCAGGTAAAGCGCCAGTAAGCCCAGGCTGCCAAGTACGGCCAGCCAGCCAATGAGCCGTCCGTGACGCAGCCGGAACGGCCGCTCCATCTCCGGCTGCTTTTTTCTCAACACGAGGAAAGAGATGGCCACCAACAAGTAGGCAATAACCACCGCGAAACTTCCGGCGTCTACGATCCAGACCAGCAATACGCGCCCAAACAACGGTGCTCCAACCGAAAGGAGCCCGATGGCGAGGATAGCATTCGAGGGAGTGCGGTAGCGGGGGTGAAGCCTGCCCAGCCAGGCCGGAAGCATGCCGTGGTTGGCCATCGCATAGACGGCGCGGCTGCCGCCTACCAGGAAGGCGTTCCAGCTGGTGATGATTCCGCCCACGCCGCCCAGAACCAGCAGGTTACCACCCGCCGCCCCCCAGCCCGCGGTTGCAGCATCAGCAGTGGCCAGTTTGCTGTCCAGGCCCGATGCCGGCAGTAATGCAGCGACCGCCAGAATGACCAGGGCGTACCAGGCAAGCGCCATGGCAATGGAGCCGACCAGTATCCGGCCGATTGAGCGGGCTGGCAGTTTTATCTCCTGCGCCGCCTGTGGGATGACGTCGAATCCGACAAACATGAAAGGTGCCATCACAGCCACCGCGAAGACACCGGCCATGCCGTTGGAAAAGAGCGGTTGCAGGTTGGCGGCTGAACCCTCGAACAAGGCGCCGCTCATCAGCATTACGCCGGCCGCCAGGACGACCAGGGTCACGATGCTCTGGACAACAGCCGAGGACTTCACTCCGATGTAATTAATCACCGTTACAGCCACTGCTCCAAGCGCGCCAACGGCGACCCAGGATGCATAAACGTCCCAACCCGCAATCGTCCAGAGAAAGCCCGCCTGGTAACCGGGAAACCAATACTCGACCACGGTGGGTAGAGCCACGGCTTCAAAAGCGCAAACGGAAACGTAGACGAATACGATGGCCCAGGTGCAGATAAAGGAGCCGAAGTAACCCAGCGCGCGCAAGGAATATTCGTGCTCTCCGCCGACCACCGGCATCGCCGCGGCCAGTTCAGCGTAAAGCAACCCGATCAGCATGATCGGCACACCGGCCAGGACGAAACCCAGTACGGCGCCGAGGCTGCCACCGTTGCCGATCCAAAGGCCGGAGAGGATGACCCAGCTCCAGCCCACCATCGCTCCAAAAGCGAGCGCCAGCGTGTCTTTCAGGTTAAGAACACGCTTCAGATCAAGGCCGGATTGGTTCATGCCAGCTATGCTAGCACTTGTACCTATCGTAAAGAGCGGATGACATGAAAAAACCCTTTCAATGCATTGTCATGGGCGCCGCCGGCCGCGACTTCCATATCTATCTTTCCTTTTTGCGCAGTCATTCAGAATTCCGGGTTAAGGCGTTCACTGCCACCCAGATACCTTTTATCGACAAGCGCAGGTTTCCTCAATCACTGGCCGGCCCCGGCTACGAAGCGGATATTCCGATTTATGACGAGTCAGAACTTCCCGGTCTGATCAAGCGGTTGGGTATCGATTTCGTGTTTTTTGCTTACAGCGATATCGCCCATACCGATCTGATGCACAAAGCCAGTCTTGTGCAGGCGGCCGGTGCGAGTTTCGTCATGCTCGGTCCGGACCATACGCAACTGGTTTCAAGCAAGCCGGTTGTCAGCGTGACAGCGACGCGCACCGGGGCGGGCAAGAGTCCCCTGACCCAGTGGCTGGCGCGCCTGTTGACCGACCAGGGAAAAAAGGTCGCTGTGATTCGTCACCCCATGCCGTACGGCAACCTGGAAATGCAGCGGGTACAGCGATTTGCCACCACGGCGGATCTTGTAGCCCAGGAATGCACCATCGAGGAACGGGAGGAATATGAACCCTATGTGGAGATGGGTATTCCCATTTACGCCGGTGTCGATTACCAGGCCATCCTGGACGAGTCTTCACGTGAAGCCGACATCGTGCTTTGGGACGGCGGCAATAATGATTTTTCCTTCATCCGGCCCGACCTGGATATCGTCGTCGTTGACCCGTTGAGGGCAGGGCATGAACTCGCCTATTTCCCCGGCGAAGTGAATTTCAGAAGGGCCGATGTGCTGGTGATCAGCAAAGCGGGCTCGGCCAAGCCTGAAGCGCTGGAGGGAATCCGTGAGCGGGCCCGGGTGCTGAATCCCGGCGCTCCGATTTGCACCGCGGACCTGGAAATTGAGGTCGACAAACCCGAGTTGCTGAAAGGACAGAAGGTGCTCGTGATCGAAGATGGGCCAACGGTCACCCATGGCGGCATGTCGTTCGGCGCGGGTACTGTAGCAGCGCAGCGTTACGGTGCTATTCCCGTTGAACCGGCGCCATATGCAGCCGGTACCATTCGGGACACTTTTAAAGCCTTTCCGCACATGAAGCGCATCCTGCCGGCGATGGGTTATTCCGAAGCACAACGTGATTCCCTGGCGGAAACCATTAATGCCTGTTGCGCCGCCGAGGACGTTCACTGCATAGTCGATGCCAGTCCGGCCCGTCTGGACCGGATGCTGAAACTGGATGTGGCGATGGCGCGGGTCGTTTACCGCTTCCGGCAGATCGACGGTCCGCCGCTGGAAGACCTGGTGAAACGGCTACTCTGAAAAGGACTTTAATGCCTGAACCGATCGGCGAAGCGATGCTCAAGCCAGCACCAGGTAGCTGTCGTATTCAAGCGCGGTGACCGTTGCTGAAAACTCGTTCTGCTCCACTTTCTTGATTTCGCTCAGCGCCCCCTGGAAAACGGCGCCCAGATACTTGGCGATAAAGGCGGATCTTTCGAAGGCCGCCAGGGCCGCTTCCCAGTTTGAGGGCAAAACAGTTTGCACTTGCCCGGGGCCGGCGGTTGTAGGCGGCGCGGCTTCCATATGGCTGTCGATGCCGTGAAGGATTCCGGCCAGGATTACAGACAGGGAAAGGTAAGGATTCGCGTCCGCGCCGGCAATCCGGTGTTCGATCCGCCGCGCGGCATTTTCGCCATTGGGAATCCGCATAGCGACGTAACGGTTCTCGTATCCCCAGGTTGGAGCCAGAGGGCCGTGTATCCCCTGCTGGAGTCTGCGCCAGGAATTGAGATGCGGCGCGAAAATCAGCATTGAATCCGGCATCACGTCGGCGAGGCCGGCGATGGCGTTTCTCAGCAGATCGCTTCCACGTTCGGTTCCGTCATCAAAAATATTGTCGCCCTTGTCGTCCAGGATGCTCACGTGCGTGTGGAAGCCGTTGCCGTCCCGGTTTCCAAACGGCTTCGCCATGAAACTGGCAATGTAGCCATGCTTACGCGCGACACTCTTGATGATCTGTTTCAACAACTGGGCGTTGTCGGCTGCCCGCAGGGGGTTGTCGACATGGTGAAGGTTGAGTTCGTACTGTCCGGGCGCGAGTTCTTTCAGCAGGCCGTCCAGCGGCACGGCCATCGAGTCGCAGGTTTCGCGAATTTCATGCATCAACTCAGCGGTTTCCTGCATGACTTCTGTGCTGTACAGTTGCCCGCCGATCCGGCAATTGCCGTTGACGCGGGTGGTCGGCACTTTCGGTTTGCCTTCGCTGTCCCGTCCTTCTTCAAACAGGTAGAACTCCAGTTCAGGAGCACAGACCGGGGTCAGTCCGCGTTCGCGATACATCGCGCAGACTTTCTTCAGTACGACCCGGGGATCAAATTCCCAGGGTGTGCCATCCTCGGTGTTCAGCTGCAGAAAAAGCTGCGCGGTCGGACGCGACAACCAGGGCAACATGCGAATCGAGCTTTCAACCGGGTTGCAGATTCCGTCGCCGTCGCCGGTCTGACGGCACAGCGCCTTTACGTCGCGCCCCCAGATATCGGGGGACACGGCAGTGAGCGGAATTTTGAAAGTGCCGTCCAGTACTTTGCCCGCTGAATGGGCCGGCAGCCACTTGCCGCGGTAGATACCGTTCAGGTCGGTCAGGACAACCTCGATCGTTTCAACATCCGGGTGCTCGGTGAGGAAAAGGGATACCGGAGAATTCATTGCCGCTTCGCTCATGCTGTTGCCTGTTGTTCTTCAAATTCAATCTGTTCGCGCCATTCTTTCATGTTGTACTCAATGGCCCAGAAGCCACAAATCCACAGCGTCTGGTCCCAGGCCCACAACCAGTGGCCCAGCCAAGCCCAGTACGCTGCATCGATGAACAGCACGCCATAGAATACCTTAACCGCCTGGCTCACCAGGGTCAGCGGCCCGCCGGTGATGTCCCGCTCCTGCAGCCAGATGCCCAGTTCAATGGAGAACATGATCAGCAGCCAGGTGACTGCGTCCTGCAGGTCGAACCATGCGGAACGGCGTTCCAGCGCGAATCCGGCGGTGTCGGTTACCGCCGAATTATCGACATAGAAAAATTCCGTATCGGTGGAAATTCCGTCACAGTTCTGCTCGTCAATCAGTATGTAGTGTTGGTTGTTGGCAAATGAAATGTCCCGGCCGGCCAGCTGGCACAGACTGGTAATTTCCGGACTTGCCTGCGTATTCTCAAGGTCGGTGAAAGCGACGGCCCAGGCAAACACCGTGTGGGCGAGAAAGATATAGCAGGCGCCCCTGATACCGAGGAATGACCATTGCATCAGCCGGTTCCACGAGTCATCCGACAAGGCGTAGGTTTCAAGCTCCCACAGGAACAGCAGGCCGAACCAGGCCGCTTCGTCCAGTGATGTTCCAAAGGCGCTGGTCCAGTCCAGCAGGCTGCCGCCGTTCCTCAGTGTAAACTGCGCGTTCTGCCAGTCCTCCTGGATATAGAGCACCCAGTTGACCAGCAGCAGGCTGTACACAGTCCACTTGATGGCTTGCTGCAGGTTGATCTTTCCCAAACGCTTTTCACCTCGCCCGGTAGATTAAAAGACCGCCATATCATACTGGAATCGTTCTTCAGAATTGTGATTTATACGGTTGCCTGATAGTCTGCCTGAATAAGCAGAATGAGACATCGTGTAATGGCGAAGTTCGCGAACATTACCGGCTGGGGCAAGTGCATGCCACCGGCCGTGATGACTAACCATGATATGGCGACGGTCATCGACACTTCAGACGAATGGATCAAGAGCCGCAGCGGGATCAGTGAGCGGCGGGTTTCGCATGTGCCGGTCAGTGACATGGCGGCCGTGGCCGGGCACCGGGCGCTGGCTGCTGCAGGACTGGAACCGGAAGACGTCGA
>JAHEFT010000142.1 GCA_024640025.1 Chromatiales bacterium | reverse complement strand
CCGGGTAGTTCCACATGAGCTGAAAGACGAGTAAGGCCAGTTCGGCGAAAAAGATCAGCGCGATAAGGAGCAGCCATGCGCGTGCCTTGCCTAGTCTGGGAGGCTCTTTCCGGGCAGACTGCTGTGGTTCTGTAGCGGGTTGCTTGTCATATGACCTGCCGTATTCGAGGTAATTGGGTAATGAAGACTTCATTGCAATATTTCTCACCCACAGCAGTCCGCTCAAGAATGAATTCTGGAATCGACCCATTAACAGTGTATCGGCATGTTAGCACGGTCTTTTCGCTTTTTTGCATCTGTAGTCCGTCATGACTTTCAGTCGGGTGCTTCCCATGCAAGCAGGACATGGCCGTCCCACTGTACCTGTGTTTTTACTGAAGGCCGGACCCGTTGCTCCAGCCGGATTTGACCGGCCTGCCGCAGTGCATCCTGGAGATAAACCAGAGGCGTTTGGAAATCCGCTGCAGTGCGCAGATAGGAAATCAGGGGTAACTTGCGCTCGGGGTAGAGGTAGACAACATTGCCTATCCATACAGGTGTCTTGTCCGGCAGTAACTCGTTGTCAGACGGCCATAGCCTTAATACCAGGAGCTGGTCATCCTCAATCGTGTGCGGAGCGACAAGAGATAGTTCCTGATGTTGACCGTCATTGACCTGGGGTAATATCGGTAGACTGTCGACAGCCGGGTCAGGCGCCAGCCAGTTCATGGCATTCATTGGTGTCACCGCTGCGACCGTCTCCCATCCCTGTTTGTGTAATTCGGCTTCCAGTGTAGCTAGCGAGCCGGCCCACTGGAAATTCATGGGTTGCTCGTTTCTGCCCTCAATGTCCAGGCGATAAACCGGTAGCTGCTCCCAACCAATGGTTTTCCATGTAGACAGGGTGGTTCTGTGTATTTCGATCTGTGGCGAATAATGTGCCAGTTCCTGCGAGTAATAGCGCTGCGTATACCATGAGCCGGATAGTGTCATTAGCAACAGGGTCACTGCCACAAGGCCCTTGACGGGCAGGGCGGGTGCCGGATGACGGTCATAGGCAATACCGATGAGCGCAACCCAGGCGAGGCCGAGGCTGAAGCCCGCCAACACATCGGAGAACCAGTGCACGCCGAGGTAGAGGCGCGACAGGGCGATCAGGATAATCACCAGGCCGGCGGCGGAATAGGGAATCCAGCGGCGTTGTACCTGCAGTTCACGGGCAATCATCAATGCCAGGAACCCGTAGACAGCCATACTCATGCTGGTGTGTGCACTGGGAAACGAAAAACCTGTCTGGAAGTCGGCCGGGCGGGCGACCTGTGCCGTGTTTCTCAACACCCAGGTCAACAGGCCGGTCGCGATATAAACGGCAAGCCAGTGCGAGGCCGCCTTGGTATAGCGTTTCCACAACAGCCACGCAGCGCCACCGGACAGCACGAACGCCAGCAGAGACTGGCTGCCAAACTGGGTGATGAAGACCATGAAGCTGTGTACCCAGGGCGTACGCAGGTCCTGCAGTGAATGGAAGATGTAGGAATCAATGCCATCAAACCAGTGGCCATGCAGGACCTGTCTGGAGGTCAGCAGGATTATCCACAGGGTGATGAAAAACAGCAGCGACAGGATGGCCAGGCCGCGGGCTTCCGGGTGGTCCGGGTCAAGCAGGGAGCCGGCCAGCGGTTTTATCATCGGGTGGTTACGGCTGCGTGCCAGTATTTTCTCAAATGTAAAGGCAACATGTGGCTGCAACAGGCGAATCAGGGTGCTGATCAGCCAGAAGCCCAGCCAGGCGATCGCGGCGATGATCACAAGCAGCACCACCAGTCGCCCGGCGACTTCAGCGGCCAGCCCCAGGGATGCGCCGAACACCATGCCGGGCAGTATATAAACCGGAGCCCACAACAGGGAGGCGATGACGACGACCACCAGAAAGCGCGAGGTGCGCATGTTCATCATGCCGGCGATGGCGGGCACAATGGGGCGTATCGGTCCGATAAACCGGGCCATGAAAACACTTTTCCCGCCGTGTCTGACGAAGTAGTCGACGCCGCGGTTCACCAGCCTCGGGTAGTGCCTGAAGGGCCAGATGACCCGGAGGCGTTGCTGGTAATGCTGGCCCAGCAGGAAGCTGACAAAATCGCCGGTAATGGCGCCGGCCGAGGCAGACAACATGATCGGTGCGATGGGGAGGGCGCCTGTTGCCATTAGAGCGCCCGCTCCAAATAACAGTGCCGCGCCCGGAATTAACAGGCCCAGAACGACCAGCGATTCCATCAGGGCGACGAAATAAACCGCGATGATGAAGGCATGCGGATGCAGGCTGATCCAGTTCAGCAGGTCCTGTAGCCATGCGTTCATGCTATTGGTCGATATTCACCTGGAAGGTTACATCGTGGTAAAAACCTGTTCAGCACAATCCAGCGTGGCATCGACCATCTCATCGGAGTGTGCCGACGACACGAAGCCGGCCTCGTAGGCCGATGGCGCCAGGTAGACGCCTGCATCCAGCATGCCGTGATAAAAACGCTGGAAGGCATCCATATCACAGCGTGTCACCTGTTCAAAACGCGTGACCTGGTATTCAGAGGTAAAGAAAATCCCGAACATGCCCCCGGCCTGGTTGGTGCTCAGAGGGATGCCTGCCTGGCTGGCGCGTTCCTGCAGTCCACGCGTCAGCCGCCTGGCTGCCGCATCCAGTTGTTGATGGAAGCCGTCTGCTGACGCCAGTTCCAGCGTCTTGAGACCGGCGGCGAGGGATATGGGGTTACCGGACAGGGTCCCTGCCTGGTAGACCGGTCCCAGCGGGGCAATCTGCTCCATGATGTCGCGGCGGCCGCCGAAGGCGCCCACGGGCAAGCCTCCGCCAATCACCTTGCCAAGGGTGGTGAGATCCGGCGTCACGCCGTAGTGCGCCTGTGCGCCGCCGCGGGCGACACGGAAGCCGGTCATGACTTCGTCGAAGATCAACACGCATCCATAGCGGTCACAGAGTGCACGCAAGCCCTCAAGAAAACCCGGTTCCGGCGGGATGCAGTTCATGTTGCCGGCAACGGGTTCAACGATTATTGCCGCAGTTTCGTTGCCAATCGACTCAAAAGCCTGCTCGGTACCGTCAAGATCGTTGTAGGTTAGTGTGCTGGTATGGGCCGCGACAGCGGCGGGTACGCCCGGTGAGGTGGGCACACCCAGTGTCAGGGTGCCGGAGCCGGCCTTCACCAGCAGGGCGTCCGAGTGGCCATGATAGCAGCCCTCGAATTTGACAATGCGGTCACGGCCGGTAAAGCCACGGGCCAGACGTATAGCGCTCATGGTGGCCTCGGTACCCGAGTTGACCATCCTGACCATATCCATCGATGGCA